>CAZPCL010000006.1:0-18822 GCA_964585105.1 uncultured Methylobacillus sp. | reverse complement strand
GATAATGACCGAATAATAGCGATAATTGAACCAAGATCTAACACAATGAAATTAGGTAAAATGAAAAATGATTTACTTCAAAGCTTAAGGGAAGCAGATATTATTTTCTGTTTTTCAAAAAATTTATCATGGGACCCTAAAATATTATTTAAAAATACTTCTAATATAAACGTCATGAAAGATATAGATACATTAGCAAGTAAAATTTCTGATTCTTGTAAGCCTAATGACAACATAATTTTTATGAGTAATGGTAGCTTCTCAGGGCTACAAAATAAAGTAATTCAACTGTTAAGAAATGAATAATTTTCAAAAATATGGCTTGCTAATAGCTATTATTTTTTCAGTTTCACTTCACCTTGTTATTGTAAAAAATATTTCTTTTGAAATTTTTAAATCAAAAATCCAGGATAATTTTGATCCTATGCAAATTACTTTGATCAGTTCGCTCCCTCCTGAAAAAATAAAAAGTTTACCTAACAAAAAAAAATTACCTCTGAAGAATTCCTTAACTCCCAGAGATAGTCAGGGTGATTTTAAAAACCGGGTCGTTATTAACAATAAAAAAATAATTAAATCTAAAAAGCAAGATTCAAAAATTAATAGTAAATCAATCGATACATCAAAAATTTTATCTCAAATAAAAGATATTGACTTTTCTTCCAAAAGGAATGACCCTAAGAGGCAACAAAGAGTCAGGTCTATTTCAGCTAATACTAAGGATTATATTTATAAACTTTATTTTGATGCATGGAGGCAAAAAGTAGAAAAAATTGGTGCAATGAATTATCCAAGAGAAGCAGCTGAATTAGGTATGTTTGGGTCACTTAGATTAACTGTATCGCTTAACTCAGACGGGACAATTAGAAATTTATTTATTAATAAATCTTCTGGGCATAAGGAGCTCGATCTAGCAGCACTTAATATTGTTAAACTTGGGGAGCCTTATGCAAGATTTCCTGCAGAAATTTTAAAAAATGTTGATATTATTAATATCAGTCGAAAATGGAAGTTTACTGAAAGAAATCACTTTTCTAAATAAGCTATTCCTGATGATACTTAGTGCTATAGTTGCGAACTGTTTCTAATAGTGCTTGAAGATTTTCAGGTGGTGTGAACTGTGTAATTCCATGGCCTAAATTAAAAATGTGTCCCTCACCATAGCCAAAGTCATCAAGAACTCTTTTAACGGCCACTTCAATTGATTTAGGATTTGACAACAAAATTGCGGGATCCAGGTTTCCCTGTAAAGCGACTTTATTATTAACTAGTGATCTAGCATGGCCAAGGTCTGTCTGCCAATCAACACCGAGAGCATCTGCTCCACTCTTAGCTTGAGCCTCTATCCAGTGTCCTCCGCCTTTTGTAAATATTATTTTAGGAGTATCTTGATAACCTAATAAATTTAAATTTGAAATGATGACTTTCATATAATTTAATGAATGACTTTCATATTCGCTATGTGCTAAAGTACCTCCCCATGAATCAAAAAGCATAACTACATCTGCCCCTGCATCAATTTGACAGGCTAAATATTTAGTGACAGTTTCAGTATTTATTTTAAGGATATGGTTAATCAAATCTGGTCGACTATACAACATTTGCTTGATTCTTAAAAAATCTGTTCTTCCTTTTCCTTCAACCATATAAGTTGCGAGTGTCCAAGGACTTCCTGAAAATCCAATTAATGGAACTCTTTTTTTAAGAGCTTCCTTAATTGAAGTAACCGCATTAAAAACATATGATAATTTTTCTTCAACATCTGGTATGTCTAGATTTTGAACCGCTTTCTCATCTTGTAATGGGTTTTTAAATTTTGGCCCTTCACCCTCTTCGAAATAAAGACCTAACCCCATTGCATCAGGAACAGTCAAAATATCTGAAAATAGTATAGCTGCATCTAAATTAGGATATCTTTCTAATGGCTGCATTGTTACTTCTGTAGCAAAATCTTTGTTCTTACAGAGATCTAAAAAGCTTCCAGCATTTTTCCTAGTTTTGCGATATTCTGGCAAGTAACGGCCAGCTTGTCTCATTATCCAGGTGGGAGTGTAAGGAGTTTTTTCTCTTGCAAGCGTTTTTAAAAATATATCGTTAATGAAGGATGTCATATTTACTGTTCAGACTATCTCGGGAGAACTGAGGAGCCCATTAAAAACTCATCTACAGCGCGGGCGCATTGACGTCCTTCTCTTATTGCCCAAACAACAAGTGATTGTCCTCGTCTCATATCACCGGCAGCAAAAACTTTTTCTCTTGAAGTGAAATAAGCTTTATCACCCTCCGTTGAAGCCTGAGCATTCCCACGCTTGTCTTTTTCAATTAAGAATTTGTCAAGAATTGTTTGCTGAGGACCCATAAAGCCCATAGCCAGCAATACCAGGTCTGCTTTCAACTTAAATTCTGTATTTCTAATTTCCTGCATTTTTCCATCTCGCCATTCTACTTTTACACCGATTAATTCTTTAACTTTTCCTTCTTTACCAACAAACGACTTAGTAGCAATTGACCAGTCCCTATCGCAGCCTTCTTCATGTGAGCTAGATGTTCTCATCTTTAGTGGCCAATATGGCCAATTCATAGATTTATTTTCATGCTCTGGTGGCTGTGGCATTAATTCAAACTGAGTTACAGAAGAAGCACCATGTCTATTTGAAGTTCCTACGCAATCAGAACCGGTATCGCCACCGCCAATAACGACAACGTGCTTCCCGGTTGCTTTGATCTGGTTAGAAACTGTATCACCTGCTACAACTTTATTTTGAAATGGTAAGAAATCCATTGCAAAATGGACCCCCTCTAATTCTCTTCCTGGAACTGGGAGATCTCTCGGCCATTCTGCACCACCTGTGAGAACAACTGCATCGTAATCTTTTAATAATTTTTCGGGATCAACAGTTTCTCCAACATTCTGATTTGTCTTAAATATTACGCCTTCAGCTTCCATTTGATTTACTCTTCGATCTATATGAAATTTCTCCATTTTAAAGTCCGGAATACCGTATCTAAGAAGTCCTCCGATACGATCATTTTTTTCATATACATCCACGTTATGGCCAACTCTTGCCAACTGTTGTGCTACTGCAAGACCTGCTGGACCTGATCCAACAATAGCAACTTTCTTACCAGTTTTATTTTTTGATATTTGGGGAAGAACCCAATTGTTTTCCCAGGCTTTATCTATAATGGCATGCTCTATTGACTTAATACCTACAGGATCTGAATTAATATTTAGAGTACATGCTGCCTCGCATGGAGCTGGGCATATTCGGCCGGTAAACTCTGGAAAGTTATTTGTAGAATGAAGTACGTCAATTGCTGCTTCCCAGTTCTGTTGAAAGACTAAATCGTTCCAATCAGGGATTATATTATTTACCGGACACCCATTATTACAGAATGGAATTCCACAATCCATACATCGTGCGCCTTGGACTTTTGCTTCTTCATCTGATAAATGCAAAATAAATTCTTTATAGTTCTTTACACGCTCTTCTGCAGGAAGATTAGTTTGGGTTTGTCGAGGGAAGTCTAAAAATCCAGTAAC
The DNA here is from genome assembly GCA_964585105.1 of uncultured Methylobacillus sp. Taxonomy (GTDB): domain Bacteria; phylum Pseudomonadota; class Gammaproteobacteria; order Burkholderiales; family Methylophilaceae; genus BACL14. The sequence continues at coordinate 15,278 of CAZPCL010000006.1, read as the reverse complement.
TTTTCCCATTACGCAACTTCCTTTCTTTTAGTTTCTTTCATTTCGTTTAAAGCCCTTTTATATTCAATTGGCATGACCTTTACAAAATTTTCTAATTCAGAAGACCATTGGTTTAATATCTTTTTAGCAATATTACTTTCAGTATACTGACAATGTTTTTCAATAAGAGTTTTCAATATTATCTCATCAGCTAAATTTAAATGTTGGGGCATTTCAGTTTCAATATTTTCTTTTTCTACCTTATGAAGAGTCACCATTGATAAATTACAATAATTTTTGAAGGTTTTATTAGGGTCATAAACATATGCAACTCCTCCAGACATTCCTGCTGCAAAATTTTGGCCTGTTTTCCCTAAAATCACCACTGTCCCTCCAGTCATATATTCACATCCATGGTTTCCAACGCCTTCTATAACAGCAGATGCTCCTGAGTTTCTTACACAAAAACGCTCGCCGCCAACCCCTTTAAAATATGCTTCGCCAGAGGTTGCTCCATACATTGTTGTATTCCCAATGATTATATTCTCTTCCGCTAACCCATTAAACTCTTTGGGTGGTTTTATAATAACCTTTCCGCCACAAAGCCCTTTGCCGACATAATCATTACCTTCACCACTGAGGTTAAAAGTTATCCCTTTAGCTAGAAATGCACCGAAACTTTGCCCAGCAGTTCCATGTAGATTAATTTTTATAGAATCTTCTAACAAACCCGCATTTCCATATCTTTTTGCCACTTCATGTGAAAGCATAGTCCCAACAGTTCTATTAACATTTGTAATTAAGATATCAAATTCAATATTTAATTTACCTTTAATTGCAGCAATACTCTTTTTAATTAATTCATTATCAAGTGCATTTTTCAGTCCATGATCTTGGCCTTCTGTATTATGTCTTGCAACTCCATTTCCCATTTCTGGTTGATAAAATATTTTACTAAAATCGAGTCCGTTTATCTTCCAATGCTCAATACCCTTTTGCTTATCTAGTAAATCAGATCGTCCAATTAAATCATTAAATTTCCTAATGCCCAATGAAGCCATTATTTCCCTTGCCTCTTCTGCCACAAAGAAAAAGAAGTTGACTACATGTTCTGGCTGACCAGAAAATCTTTTTCTCAATTCTGGATCTTGTGTAGCTACGCCAACTGGACAAGTATTTAAATGACACTTTCTCATCATTATGCACCCCTCAACTACAAGTGGTGCTGTTGCAAATCCAAACTCATCGGCTCCTAACATAGCTCCTACAACAACGTCTCTACCGGTTTTTAATTGCCCATCAACCTGAAGTATTACCCTGCTTCTTAACTGATTTAATAATAATGTTTGCTGAGTTTCTGCTAATCCAATTTCCCATGGACCACCTGCGTGCTTAATCGATGTCAAGGGAGATGCTCCAGTACCGCCATCATGTCCTGCTATGACAATATGATCTGCTTTAGCTTTTGTTACTCCAGCTGCTACAGTACCAACTCCATTTTCTGCAACTAATTTTACCGAGATACTAGCAATTGGATTTGCATTTTTTAAATCATGTATTAATTGAGCTAAATCCTCAATAGAATAAATATCATGATGAGGTGGTGGTGAAATTAATCCTACTCCAGGAACAGAAAATCTAAGCTTAGCTATGTATTCACTAACTTTATGTCCTGGTAATTGACCTCCCTCACCAGGCTTTGCTCCTTGTGCCATTTTTATTTGTATCTGATCTGCTGATGCCAAATATTCTGCTGTTACTCCAAACCTTCCAGAAGCAACTTGTTTAATTCTAGAACGAAGAGAGTCTCCAGCCTCTAAATTAATGTTTGACATTATAATTTTGGAATCTAAATGATCAGAGATTGTAGTGTCTTTTGTAATTGGAATACTACGTCGAATATCCTCACCTCCTTCACCCGTATTTGATTTTCCACCTATTCGGTTCATTGCAATAGCCAATGTTGAATGCGCTTCCGTTGATATTGAACCTAACGACATTGCTCCAGTTGTGAACCTCTTAACAATTTCCTTTGCTGACTCTACTTCGTCTAAAGATACTGATTCTTTTGTCTTAAAAGAAAACAATCCTCTCAATGTCATATGCCTGTGAGCTTGATTATTTATCAGTTCTGCATATTCCTTATAAGTCTCAAAATCATTTTTTTTGCTTGAGTGTTGAAGTTTTGCAATTGATTCAGGGGTCCACATATGCTCTTCACCTCTGATTCTAAATGCATATTCCCCTCCAGCATCCAAAGCGTTTCTTAATACTGGGTCGTTACCATAGGCTAACTGATGAATTCTAACTGCTTCAATAGCAACTTGATCTATATCAATACCATCAATGTTAGATACTGTTCCAGTAAAATATTTTTCGATGAAATGCTCATTTAGACCAATTGCTTCAAAAACTTGAGCTCCACAATATGACTGATAGGTTGATATTCCCATCTTAGACATGACTTTAAATAAGCCTTTTCCTATGGCCTTAATATAATTCTCTTGAGCTGTAAAGAAATCATCAGTTAACGTTTTAATTGTTTCGTAGGTAAGCCATGGGCAAATTGCTTCGGCACCATATCCTGCTAGTAAAGCAAAATGATGGACTTCTCTTGCCGAGCCAGTATCTATGACTAATCCTGCATCTGTTCTGTTACCAGATTTAACTAGGTATTGATGCGTTGATGAACAAGCAAGGAGTGCTGGAATTGCCAATCTTTTAGAAGATGTGTTTCTATCAGAAAGAATTATTATATTAAATCCATCGTCAATTGCTTGGCTTGCTTTTTTACAAATAATTTCTAAAGCATTTTTCATAACAACAGCATGGTCGTCATCTGTGCCTGTCAAATAAGTAATATCTATTACTTTCGATTTGAATTTGTTTTGTGTCAACGAACCAATTTTTGTAAGCTGTTCCAATTCATCAATACTTAAAACTGGCTGACTAGCTTCCAATCTAAAAGGTGGCTCTTCATTTTCAATTCCAAGGAGGTTAGGTTTAGGTCCAATAAACGTAACTAATGACATAACTATATTTTCGCGAATTGGATCTATTGGTGGGTTTGTAACTTGAGCAAACAATTGTTTAAAGTAATTATATAAAATTTTAGGTCGATTTGATAAAACTGGAAGGGCGGAATCATTACCCATAGATCCAGAATTTTCTTGCCCTGTTTTAATCATTGGGCTCAAAACAAACGAAAGGTCTTCTTGGCTGTACCCAAAACTTTGCTGCAAGTCTAACAAATTTTCTGTATGTTCAAATTTAGTATCAACAGCTTGTAAATCACCTAAAAAGTAACGAGATTTTTTTAACCAGTCTTGGTATGGCTTTTCTGAAGCCAGTAAATTTTTAATCTCATCATCTTCAATTACTTTTCCTTCTTCAAGGTTAATGAGTAACATTTTACCTGGCTCAAGTCGCCATTTTTTTACAATCTTATCTTCAGGAAACTTTAAAACTCCCATTTCTGAAGCCATCATCAGATCGCCGTCATCTGTCAATAAATATCTAGCAGGTCGTAATCCATTTCTATCTAAAGTGGCTCCGATCATTCTCCCATCTGTAAAAGCGACAGCTGCAGGCCCGTCCCATGGCTCCATTAAAGCAGCATGGTATTCATAAAATGCTTTTCTTTCTTCACTCATAAGTGAATTCCCCACCCATGGTTCTGGAATAAGCATCATCATTGCATGGGGCAAACTATAACCACCAGCTAGTAAAAGTTCTAAACAGTTATCAAAACAAGCTGTGTCCGATTGACCTTCTTCAATTAAAGGCCATAGCTTCTCTAAATCTTTATTGAGAAGTGTTGAGTGCATTTTTTCTCGCCGAGCGTTCATCCAATTTACGTTACCTTTAACTGTATTAATTTCTCCATTATGAGCAACCATTCTGTAGGGATGAGCAAGCTCCCAAGATGGAAATGTGTTAGTAGAAAATCTTTGATGTACCAAGGCTAATGCTGACTGCATTTGATCATTTAGTAAGTCTTCAAAATAGATACCGACCTCACATGCAAGCAACATGCCCTTATAAACTATTGTTCTAGAAGACATTGATGTTATATAAAATTTTGCTGGGTCATCAATATCTAGCTTATTAACTTCATTTTCAATTATTTTACGAATAACAAATAATTTCCTTTCGAACTCGTCTTGAGATAAAAAATTCTCATTCCTACCAATAATGATTTGTTTGATAACTGGTTCAACATCACATGCTGCCTTAGCAATGTCTTTATTATTTACGGGAACCTTACGCCAACCAATTTCAGACTGGCCTTCTTCTTTAATTACTTTTGAAATAATTGCTTCACATTTTTCTCTTGCCACTTTTGATTGCGGCAAAAAAAGCATCCCAACCCCATAATTGCCTAAATCTGGTAATTTAATTTTTAATTTTTGGGTTTCAATACGAAAAAAATTATCTGGCATTTGTATCAACAAGCCAGCACCATCACCAAGCTTAGGATCATATCCTGTTGCCCCACGATGTGTTAGATTCGTTAAAATTTCTAAACCTTGCTTAACTATATTATGACTTTTTTTGCCATGAATGTTCGCAATAAATCCAACTCCACATGAATCATGTTCATTTTTGGGGTTGTATAAGCCTTGTTTTATTTTCTTATGATTTGCCATTAAAATTGTATTCTTTAATCTACTAAAAGTGACCGATAATTTTATGCTCATTTGCCTGTTTATTCAATGATTTGAGCAGAAATAATTTAATCATTTAAACTTTCGAATGCCCTACGAGATGCCTCAATCGTATGATCAATATCTTTTTCTGTATGGGCGGCAGAAACAAAACCAGCTTCAAATGCTGAAGGTCCAAAATAAATACCCTGTTCCAACATTGAATGAAAGAATTTATTAAATCTTTCACGGTCACTATTCATGATTTCGTCAAAGCTATTTGGTGGTAACTCACTAAAATAAATTCCAAACATACCGCCAACACTTCTAGCACAAAACTTAACCCCCTTTTCTTTAGCAACCCTAGTCATTCCATCAACTAATTTTGTTGTTATTAGAGATAATTCCTTATAAAAACCTGTTGCTTGAATTAACTCGAGAGTTTTTAAACCAGCCGCAACTGCAACTGGATTTCCAGATAAAGTACCTGCTTGATAAACTGGCCCTAAAGGTGCAAGCATCTGCATAATTTCTTTTTTGCCCCCAAAAGCACCTACTGGTAATCCGCCACCTATTATTTTTCCTAATGTCGTCATGTCAGGAGTTACACCGAATAACTCTTGCGCACCGCCTAACGAAACTCTAAATCCAGTCATAACCTCATCAAATATTAAGACAGTTTCGTATTTGGTACACAGTTGTCTTAATGTTTTCAAGAACTTTATATCAGGAAGGATAAGATTCATATTTCCAACAATAGGTTCAATTATCACACATGCAATATGATCACCTATTTCACTAAAACATTTTTTTAAGCCTTTAATATCGTTAAATGCAAGTGTGTGCGTATGTTTTGCTACGTCTTTAGGTACACCAGCAGAACTCGGTTGTCCAAATGTTAAAGCCCCTGACCCAGCTTTAACAAGTAATGCGTCTGAATGTCCGTGATAGCAACCCTCAAATTTTATGATACGATCTCTGCTAGTAAAACCCCTTGCAACTCTAATTGCACTCATAGTAGCTTCTGTTCCACTACTAACTAGACGGACCTGCTCCATACTGGGAACTAGTTTAACTAGCATCTCAGCAATATCTAATTCTTTTGAAGTAGGGGCTCCGAAGGATAAACTATCTTGCGCTACTTTCTGAACTGTTTTGATTATATCTGGATGACTATGGCCTAAAATCATTGGCCCCCAGGAATTAATATAGTCAATATACTCTTTTCCATTTTCATCCCAAAGTCGACTTCCAAGTCCTTTTTTAAAGAAAATAGGGGTCCCACCTACAGAAGAAAAAGCTCGAACTGGAGAATTAACTCCTCCTGGAATAAATTTTTGTGACAACTTAAATAAATTTATATTTTTATCTATCATAATTTCTCTTCTCTAGAAGACTCGAAAATAGCTTAGCCGTTCCTTCTATATCCCGTGATTTAAATAAACTGTTAATAACCGCACAACATTCAACACCTTCATTAATAATTAAGTCTATATTTTCAAGAGTTATACCTCCAATTGCAACTAAAGGGACTTGAAAGTCTTTTAAAACTGAAGCGATTAGATCAACTGAGGCTATCGGTGCATTTGGTTTTGTTGCTGAGTGAAAACATGCTCCTAGAGCTATATAAGTAGCTCCCATATCCTGCGAAATTTGCACACGATCAATTAAATTGTAACAAGAAACACCAACAATTTTTGCAGGTCCCAAAATTAAGCGTGCTTTTTCTAAATTTCCGTCATTTTCTCCTAAATGTACTCCATCTGCATCTAAAATACTACATAATTCGATATCGTCGTTTATAATTAATGGTATTTTATAATAATTACAAATCTTTTTTATCTCTTCTGCTTGTTGCTTCTGATCATTTTTAGAAAGAATTTTTGATCTATATTGAACAAGTTTTGCCCCCCCCTTAATAGAAGACTCTACTTTTGATTTTAATATAGATAAATTCCTTTCATCAGGTGTAATAGCATAGAGACCTTTAATATTGTGCAATTTTTCCATTCTCTCCATCGTCGCTAATCTGAAAAAATCGGTTTGGAATCATTTGACCTTTCCCAGGCTTAAATGAGTTCTTTAGTGTTTTCCATGTAAACAACTGGGCTTCCTCCACTGCTTCTCCTATCGATAAACCCAAAGCATAATACGCTGATATAGCCGAGGTCAGGGTGCAGCCTGATCCATGATAATTCCCGGGGAGCCGTTCCCAGTGATATGAGGTTATTCGATCAATTGCGCTATACAATGTATTAGTTACATTCTTTGTGTTATCGTGCGTACCAGTTATTAATATGTTTTGACAACCGATATCTCTAAAATATCCAACACAATCACCAATAGAAAGATCTATATTTTCGACTCCATTGGAAACTAACTGCCTTGCTTCTAAAATATTTGGAGTTATTAATAATGACCTAGGGAATAAAGATTTCATCATCAAATTTTTAGTGTCGTTATCTAAAAACTTATCTCCACGTCCAGAAGCTAAAATTGGGTCAATAATTAATGGTATGTCTGGATGATCTATAATTATTTTAGAAATTGCGATTATGTTATCCCTACCTCCTAATACCCCTAATTTAAATATTGAAATTTGCATATCCTTCAATATAAGACGAGCTTGATCATTTACTAATTCAGAATCTACGGCAATTAATTTTTCAACACCTTTTGTATCTTGGACTGTAAAACCTGTCGCAATTGAAACTGGGTGGCAATTTAAACTTGATATCGTTTGAACATCCGCTTGTAAACCTGCGCCGCCGCTTGGATCTGTAGCAGAAAAAGTCATTATGTTGGGTCGTAATTTACTCATATTGTTATTGTATATTAATTAAATAGGCACTTTAAAATTCAATTGGATCAACATCTAGTGACCACTTAACACGATTTGCTAACGGGCATTCTCTTAAGTAAATGACCCATTTCCGTAATAACTGTTGCAAATCTACTCGTTTATCAGCTTGAACAAATAGCTGAAATCTTTCAAAACCTTTTAACTTTTCGATCGAAGGCCTTACAGGGTCATAAACGATGACACTATTTGTCAATGATTCAGCATGTTTGGCTGCATCATTGACAAATTTTTCAGCATATTTTAGATATTTAGCTTCCACCCTTAAAATTGCAGTAAATCCGAATGGAGGGAGGTTCATTTGCCTTCTTTCATTGAGAAGAGAGTGTGCGAATATTTCATAATCATGTCTTTTAAGACCATCAAACACAGGATTATTTGGAAACGCTGTTTGAATCAACACTTCGCCTTTTATATTTGAACGTCCTGCCCGACCGGAAACCTGCATTAATTGTGAAAATAACTTCTCAGGTGCACGAAAATCTGGACTATATAGAGCATTATCTGCGTCAATGACACCAACCAAAGTTAAAAAAGGAAAATCGTGTCCTTTTGCTAACATTTGTGTACCTACTAAGATGTCTATATCTCTATTATTCATTTTTTCATAAAGTAAACTCAATGATTTCTTAGACCTAGTTGTATCTCTATCTACTCTCAAAATTGTCGCTTTTGGGAAAAAATTATTTAATACTTCTTCTATCTTTTGAGTTCCTAATCCAAGTGGATGTAAATTTAGATTTTCGCAACTAGGGCACTGACTAATCATTTTCTGATCGTGTCCGCAATGATGGCATTTCAATCTGTTAGTCTTGCGATGCACTACCAATTTTGTGCTACATTTTTTACACTCAGAAGTCCAGCTACATAAAGAGCAAAATAACACAGGAGCAAAGCCTCTTCTATTAATAAAAATTAATGATTGTTCTTTTCGTTCCAATCGCTCATTTATTGAATCAACCAACAGTCTAGAAATTCCATATTTAGTTTTATCATCGACAAGAACTGTCTTTACTTTTGGAAGCTTTGCATCTTTAACTGCTCGTTGCGTAAGCTTTAAAAAATTATATTTAAAATCTACTCGGGTAGCATTATGCCAACTTTCTAATGATGGCGTTGCTGTTCCTAATACAATAGGTATATTTATATTCTTTGCTCGCACCATTGCAACATCTCTTGCATGGTATCTCAAACCGTCTTGTTGTTTGAAAGAAGCGTCATGCTCTTCATCAATTATAATAATTTTAAGGAAAGGGATTGGGGTGAAGATTGCTAACCTTGTTCCAATTACAATATCAGCCTCACCAGACTTGGCTTTTCTCCAATTATCTAATCGCTCAACGTCAGTTAAATGGCTATGAAGGCTTACCAGTTTCTTACCAGGGAATCGCTTATGAAATCTATTTTCTAGCTGTGGTGTTAAATTTATCTCTGGGACTAAAATTAGGGCTTGACTCTCAGAATTGTTTAAAAAATTTTCAATTAATTGCATATAAACTTCTGTTTTTCCACTGCCAGTAACTCCAAAAATTAAAGAAGCTTGATAACCTTGTTTTGCTAAAACGCTCTTTATAACTTCTTTTTGTTCCGGATTTAAAATTGGCTTAATAATTTTTGAAGAATTAGTAGCTGGGGTATATTTTTTTGATTTAATACATTGAAATGTCTCCAACTGCTTTATACATTCTGCCGAGTTAGATACTATTTTCATTAACTCTGATTGCCTTGTATCTTTATTTAATATTGCTTTAGCAACTTTTCTTATTCTTAATTGGCGAATCGGTAATTGATTAATAAAATCGTTAGTTAATTTTGTAGTTGCTTGATAGATTAATTCAAATTTTCGTAATTGATTTAAATTCTTTTTTAAACGGCCAGGGACTACTGACATTATTGTTTGACCAATAGGGTAATGATAATATTCTGATACAAAATTAAGTAATTTAAACATTTCTTCATCAAAAATAATTTCTGAATCTACGCTTATCACTTTCTTTAATTTAGATGGGTGAATATCTGAATGAGATGAAACTTCACAGATTACACCAATTATTTTTCTTCTTCCAAATGGAATCGTAACGTACTGGCCCACAGAAAAAGATTCAGTATTTGCTAAATAATCAAATAATTGATCAATTGGAACATTAATTGCCACTTTTAAAATTTGTTGTTTATTGTTCATTACTTTATTTACGTCTTAATTCCTTAAAAATAACTCAACGGATAGGGTAAAATAATCTTTTAACTATTATTGTAACCTTGTGAAAGCACACCTGACCGAATTACTTTTTTCAGTGGTTAAACAAATCACTGATTTTTCTGATCCATCTATTATTGTTGTTGATAGACCAAGAATAATTACTCATGGCGATTTTTCTACAAACATAAGCTTAGTACTGGCTAAAACATTAAAAAAATCACCTCGTGAAGTTGCTGCCATTATTCAAAAAAAATTACCGCCGTCTGATCTTATTAGTAAAGTTGAAATAGCTGGGGCTGGTTTCCTAAACTTCTTTTTAAGTAGTAAAGCTAATAATAAAATTATTAATAATGTCCTAAGTTTAAAAGACACTTATGGCTATAACAAAACTGGTGCGAACCAAAAAATTCAGATTGAGTTTGTGTCAGCAAACCCAACTGGGCCTCTGCATGTTGGGCATGGGAGGGGTGCTGCAATTGGTGATTGCTTAGCAAGACTTTTTGATGCATCAGGTTGGAATGTAACAAAAGAGTTTTATTACAATGACGCTGGTGAACAAATTAATAATTTAACTGAATCTGTTCAAGCCTCCTGTAAAAATATATCAGTAAACGATTCCAGGTTCCCAATTGATGGCTATCATGGTAACTATATAAATGATATTTCAAAGGCTTTCTTAGCAATGGAAACAATAAAGTGTGTGGGTAAAAGTATCAAAGCTTCAGGGGAAATCGACGATAAAAAATCAATTCGAGATTTTAGCGTAGCTTATCTCCGAAACGAACAAGATCAAGATCTAATTGCTTTTAGAACTAAATTCGATGTTTATAGCTTAGAATCCTCCTTCTATAAAAATGGTAAAGTTGACGATGTAGTTAATAATCTAATTACAGAGGGGCACACCTATGAGAAAGATGGCGCCCTGTGGTTAAAAACTACAGATTTTGGCGACGATAAAGATCGTGTAATGAGAAAAATGGATGGTAGTTATACTTATTTCATACCTGATGTCACTTATCACTTAGATAAATGGGAGAGAGGATTTAAAAAAGTTATTAATGAACAAGGTGCTGACCATCACAGTACAATTAGTCGCGTCCGCGCTGGGCTACAAGGGTTAAATAAAAATATACCTAAAGAATGGCCTGAATATGTTCTTCATCAAATGATTACAGTCACAAAAGATAATAAAGAGATCAAGATATCAAAAAGAGCAGGTGATTATTTAACCCTAAGAGAATTAATTGATGATGTAGGATGCGATGCAACTCGATATTTTTTAGTTGCGAGAAGACCAGATTCCCAGCTTGTATTTGATGTTAACCTCGCTAAAAGTCAAAATAATGATAACCCCGTTTTTTATATACAATATGCTCATGCAAGAATTTGTAAAGTATTAGAGCAATGGGGCGGTGATATATCAAAACTAGTAGTCAACGAATCTCATGCTCTAAACAGCCAAGCTGAACTAAAACTAATTAAAAGTATTAGTATTTTTCCCGAAATAGTATTACAAGCTACTAACGAACTTGCTCCACATCAAATTGCTAACTTTCTTAAAGAATGTTCAGCAGAGCTTCATAGCTATTATAATGATAGTAAATTCTTAGTGGATGATGAGAAAACAAAAATTGCTAGACTAGCATTAATTAATAGCGCTAAATTTGTTTTAAAAAATGGTTTGCACCTATTAGGAATTAAAGCTCCTCAACGAATGTAAAAGGGAAAAATTATGGCAGATAACTACAAAACTAAGCATGCGAAAAAAGCCGAAGGAACTCCCTTTACTAATGGAGTATTCGTTGGGATGCTTTTTGGTATTATAGTTTCTATTGCTGTAACTCTTTTTATTACAAATGGTAAAAGTCCTTTTGTTTCTAAAGACACTGCTGGGGCATGTATAGAAATTAACTCCGCTCTTGGAGAAGAAGATGTTATCAATATAGATGAAGATACTGGGTTTGATTTTTATGATGCACTACCTAGAGATAGTTCAAGCTTCTCAAAAAATGATGTAAAACCTGACCCAAATAGTAATAGAGATGTTAATTATTACTTACAAGTGGGTGCTTTTTCAGAGGTCAGTCCAGCAGATAATTTAAAAGCTAAGCTTGCTTTGATGGGTTTTGAGTCTGTAATTATGTCTGCCAAAATAGGTGACAATAATTTTCACCGTGTTTGTGTTGGGCCATATACTGAGTTTGTTAAAACAAGACGTGTACGAGAAAAGCTAATTAAAGAAGGATTTAAGGCGAACTTAATTAAACTTACTAAGCCTAAAAACTAAATAGATAAAAACAAAGGATAAAAGCTATGCAAAAATTAATATTAATAATTCTAATTTCATTTTCAACATTTGTATTTGGGGTTCAGCCACAACCTGGTGTTAATTTTAAACCCACCAAGCAAGAAATACCTACAGAGGCAAAAGATAAAATTGAGGTAATAGAATTATTTTGGTACGGCTGCGTACATTGTTACAACATGGATCCTTATTTGGATAAATGGGCAGATGACTTACCTAAGGATGTTACATTTAAGAGAGTTCCAGCAATCCCAAGAAAAGATTGGGTTGAGTCTGCAAAAGCATACTATGCTTTAGAGTCTCTAGGCATTGTAAATAAATTACATGAGAAATTATTTGATGCCATCCATAAAGACAAAAAATTTAAACATAATGATACAAAAGCACTTATAAATTGGATTGCGAATGAAGGTAAGCTAGATAAAAAAGAAGTGGAATCTGCATTTAATTCATTCTCTATGAAAGCTAAATTATCTCGTTCATTCAAAATTTTTAAAGCAATAGGTGCAACGGGGGTCCCAACAATGGTTATCGATGGGAAATATTTCACCTCCAGTACTATGGCTGGTGGCGAGCAAAATGCTATTGATATTATGAATTTTATTATCAAAAACGTTAGAAAAGATAAAACAAAAAAATAGAATAATGAGTGAAGAAAGAAAGCAAAAATACATAATAACTTTTTTGCCTTGAGAATAACTAAATTGTTGCGGCTTTTTTGCTTTAAAATAAAAATTCTAAGTAGTATTAATCTAGTTTAGCTCTCTGCTTAGAGTATGCACAATTTTCACAGCTAGGATTAGATTCAGGTACTTTTTTTTGATTTATTAGCTCAATCATTTCATTTATTTTGGACGTTATCCAAGTAATATTATGAGAATAAGGTACCAATGTCTCACTAAAGTTCATCTTCCCATAAAATCCATCTGCCCCACGATCTGCATTGACAACTAGAAAGTATGAAAGTGACCCCACCTGAAAACCCATAGCAGTTAATAAATAATTATAAAAGTCCATCTGAATTTTATACCCTTGATGATAAGGAGATGCTAAATAATAATTTGTTCTCACCTCATAATTACTCGCTTGAGACTTGTAATCAACAACGATTAAGTCCTTTGTCTTAGTATCTTGCCAAATATCGTCAATGCCCCCAGATAAAATTATATTAGTCTCTTTAAAGCGAGATATAAGTCCTTTGCTTAGTGAGTTTCTCCAATTATCCATCTCAGCATGATCAAAAGGTACAAGATGATCCAAACCATTCTCAATAAATATTCTATGAGGCTTCTGCTCTGCCCTACAAATATCAAATTCTTTTTTCAGCAAAATATCTGTAGTTTCGTTTAATGACCAGCCTGGCATACCAGGACTTTGAAAGCCTTTAACACGATCTAAATAAAAACATCGCTGGCAGGTTAAAAAATCATTAAATTTACCACGGCTAATCTTAAAATCTTCTAATTGATTTGGACTATAGATTGAGGAGGCGCGACTACGAATCCCTTTTGCTTCTACTAATTCTAATTTACTATTTCTCTTTAAATTAATCATAAAAATTATTATTTATAAATACTTATAAAGCTCCTCTGAATTTCTTTCTTTCATTGCTCTATATTTTTCTTCTACTTCACCAACAAAGATAATTGCTTTTTCATGAATCTCTTTTATTAAGTCGTATTCCGGTAAAACTCTTTTTACATAAAGTGGATAATCAGATTCAGGATGATATGCTACAAAATCACACCATGCTCTATTTGTGCATGCTAATTGAAATTGAATTTGAAGGTTGTATTGCTTGGGTAAAGTTTGTTTATTTACAATTTCATTATGGTTTTTTATATTAAGGCATTTAATCTCGATTATACCATCTTCTCCAACTAAGCCATCAGGACTTGCTCCAGCTTCTTTTATTGTAGGATGATTAATAAATCCAGTTAGAATCACTTTTTGATTTTTTAATTCATAAGCATTTCTTGCTTCTGATTCTAGTTCTAAACCTCTAGCCATAGGCCCTGTTACAATATTTTTAGTTGGTGAGCCCGATATCCTCTCCAGAGTTAAATCTTGTAATAATTTTGATCTTGTTGATGAATTTTCTTTAAGTGACATTATTTTATGAATAGTTGATCCAGTAATCTTACCTAGTCTTTTTTTAAGCCATTCTTCTGTACCTTGGGGAGCATTCATATATGTATCTTACTAGAAATTTTCTTATTATTACTTACTTATAAAAATATATACCAACCTATATCGCAAAGTATCTTAATTTAATGCCATTAGCTTAATACTATGTTGTTCACATATATCATGAGCCTTTTCTTTAGCTGCAATATATCCATTTAAATCATATTCATCCCAAGTAATATCGAATAAGTCTGAGTAGGGTCTATCTACTTCAATTTTGATCTTTTTTAATTCCCTCATTCTTGAATCAAGAGTACGACCCATATGAAAATGAGAAAAATTTGCAACGGTTAATGAAGGGGTATAGTCCATCGCAGAAAGAAAATCTGTTTTAATTCTTACTGTTTCAGGGATTTTAGTTATTTCAGGAAAAGATACTTTTAAAGGAAAAATTTTCCCATTTAATTTATTTTTAAGAGAAACAGCATTAGTCTTATAAGTAGATATTGCTAAATATAAAACATCGACATCACATGCCCCTGGTCTAATAAGCCATCCGAATACATGCCCATTAACATTAGATCCATTTGTAGAATATCTTATGATGTCATCAATAAAAAAATCAACAGTCCAATTTTTATATTTAATTTCTTGGCGCTCACCAGCGTTAGCATAGCTGAATGGTAGAACAAACATAAATACAATAAGTATGGATACGAATACATTCTCTAATTTCATTGACCTTCTCCTTTGTCAGCAGTTTTAATTGGTTCTTGAATTACAATAGTTACCTTTCCAATCTCAACCGCAGGTGCTGAACACCCAGTCAAAATAAACATAATTAGTAAAACTAATAATTTCACAAAAAAAGAAAGGGAAGGCCAAAGCCTTCCAAATCCTCACGGAGAAATCTACTGTACTGAAACATTAATCTTATCAATTATTTTTTGGTTTCCACTCTCAACTGCTTCTACTAAAAAAGACATTGCTAATATGATTAAAATAACCATATAAAAATTTTTACGTGTATACATAATATTCCTTAGTTAACTATATAAAGATCAACGTCGTTTGGCTCTCTTAGAGCTAAAGCTGCTGTCATTAACTTTGCTTCGTCTAAATTTTGTACAGCAGCCTTTTCAAACCAATAATTTGCTTGAT
>CAZPCL010000005.1:0-20526 GCA_964585105.1 uncultured Methylobacillus sp. | reverse complement strand
CGCAGCATTCATAATGCTGAGGTCGAGAGTTCAAGTCTCTCCATCACTACCATTTCTTAAAATAAAACTATTTTGTTAAAAATAATGAAAATATTTTCGATTATTAAAAGCGTTTTATCCGCATTTTGCGGAATCCAGTCAAAAAATAAATTTCACAAAGACGATGCATTTATTGAGGAAAATGGAGTTAAATATTTTTTAATTATTGGCTTTATTCTAGTTATAATTTTAGGAGCTTCATTGTTTTATTTAGTTGGTTTTATTCTTGAGTAAGGTCATTCAGATAGTTTTCTTATAAGGAGTTCTTTCCTCAAGCTCACTGCTATAGTCTTCAATTCTACTTAATTCATCATTTAAAAAATTACTTATCGCGACTCTAAAATCAGGTTGGGCTATGAAGTGATTTGAGAAAGTATCGAATGGTTTAAATCCTCTGGCTAACTTATGTTCTCCCTGAGCACCACCTTCGAAATATTTTATTCTATTCTCAATGCAAAACTCTTGACCTTGGTAATAACATAACTCGAAATGTAGGCCAGAAAAAAATCCCAATGCCCCCCAATATCTTCCGTAAAGAGTGTCCTCCCCAATAATGCTGAGAGCACTAGCTATATTTAAGCCATTTTTTTTTGCAATTACAACTAATAGCCTACTTGGCATATTCTTGAGTAGTTCATAAAAAAAAGCTTGTTTTAGATATGGAGCAGAATTATGAAGACGATATGTCTCACAATAGCATTGATAGAAAAAATTTATGTCATCAATACTAATATCTAATCCTTGCTTTCGCTCTATTATAATTTCATTCTTTTTAATTTTCTTTCTTTCTTGTTTAATTTTCTTTCTCTTGTCATGTGAGAGTGTTTCAAGGAAATCATTAAATGTTTGATAGGAATTATTATGCCACTTGAATTGGACACCCTTTCTTGAAAGCCAACCCATTTCATTAAATAATTCATGGTCTTTTTTTTCAGGGAATAAAATATGACATGAAGATATTTTATACTCTACTAGAATTTTTTCTATTGCTTTAATAAGAGCTTTCTTGATATCAATATCATTTGATAATATTCTGAGTCCAGTGATTGGTGTAAAAGGAATGGCAGATATCATTTTTGGATAATAATTTAAACCATGCTGCTGAAAAGCTTGAGCCCATGCATGATCGAAAACGTATTCGCCATAAGAGTGTTCTTTCAGAAAAATAGGCATGAAACCCACAATTTTATTATTTTTTTTTGCAATAAGAGGGAATGAAATCCATCCAGTATTTTTACCAATAGATTTTGATTTCTCCATGGCTTGGATAAATTTAATATCTAAAAAAGGTGAATTTGACTTAACTTGATCAATTGATTCATTTAACTCGCTATAGCTAGAGCCTGAAATTATTTCTATCATAGAAAATTAGTTTAAATCAAAGATGAAGAAATGAAAAGCTATAGTTCTTTTTCAGCTTTACCATTACTCAATGATGCTTCTGGAGCTTTTTTAATTTTTTCTTTAGCTAAAGATTTTTTTGAATTAACCGTGTTATTTCTTTTAAATGTATTAGCTAAAATTGCAATTTCATCCAAAGTGATAACATTATCGTTATCAATATCAACATCCCTAAATCTCCTTGCAACCTGAGGTAAGCATTGTGTTACTTCAAAAACATCTAACGTATCGTCAGCATCTGTATCACATGCCAGAAATCTCAACTCAACGCTGTCAAGCATTGCTCTTCGCTTCTCTTCGTAAATAGCATTATTTTTGTCCTCAGCTCTAGAATATTCAGCTAAAGCATCTCGAATTTGATCTGAATCAGTCAACTCATAAATAACCTCTGAATCAACTATATTCAATTCATTCCCACTCACATCAGAGAGAGTACTATTAGAAATTGGTAATAGTAATAAAAATAATATTTTTTTTACGTTCAGCATGTACAAGTATAAAGTTTGCAATTTATAAACATTGGTTAGTTAGTGTGCTATCTAAATGTTAACGGAATATTACAAAATTAGCTAGAATTGTAACAATATTGTTACTATTAAATAGTGGTTATACAAGTTAATATAATAATTTATTATGCAAATTGAGTATTTTATGGTTGAAAAAAAACACGTACTTGCTTTAATAGATGATGATCCGAAGATTCTAGAGTTAACGGCGCAATATCTTACAGACCAGTCGTTTACTGTTCATGTTGGTAACAATGGTAAAGAGCTAGATGATATTTTAAAAAAATATGAAGCTGATTTAATAATACTTGATCTAATGATGCCAGAAGAAACAGGACTTCAAATATGTCAACGTTTAAGGGTGAATCAGGTTGGGATTCCGATAATAATGCTTACTGCAAAAGGTGATGAAGTAGACCGTATAGTTGGACTAGAGATGGGCGCTGATGACTACCTCCCAAAACCATTTAACCCAAGAGAGTTATTAGCCAGAATTAATGCAATCATAAGAAGAAAAGAGACCTTTTCAACAAAAGGGACTATAAGGCCAATACACTTTGGAGACTTTATTTTTGAAATTCAAAATCGAAATTTATCAAAAAATGGTAAGAATATTGCGATTACAGCAGGTGAATTTGATCTGTTGAAAGTTTTTACTGAAAGACCAAAACAGCCTTTATCAAGAGATCAAATAATGCAACTTGCAAAAGGTAAGGAGTTAGATGTTTTTGATAGAAGTATAGATGTTCAAATATCAAGAATAAGAAAGCTAATTGAAGATGACCCAAATAATCCTAAATATCTTCAGACTAAATGGGGATTTGGATATATTTTTAACCCTGATGGTGAATAAATAATTGAATTTTTTACCTAAAAGACTTTTGACTCGATTTGTACTTCTTATAGCAACACTTCTGATTGTTAGCCAATTAGTATCACTTAAAATATTTGATACTTTTGAAAGAGAGCCCAGAGCAGAGGCACTGGCTAAAGAAATCATCACAATAGTAAATTTTACTAAAGCATCTCTCTATGCAGCAGCTCCCTCAAAAAGAATTAATCTATTTAGAGAAATAAATAATATAGGTGATATAAAAATTTATGCTGCTTATCCTTTTGAATCTATAGAGCCAATTCCTGATGATCCTTTTTTGAAGTTAGTCGTTAAGAAAATAACGTCTCGAATTCCACCAGGAAATTTTGTTGCAATTAACCATTATGATATTCCAGGTGTATGGGTTAGCTTTGAAATTGATGGTGATATGTTTTGGGTTCTAGTTCCAAGGCTAATTCAAGATAGGCCGTTTCCTTGGCATTGGTTTGGTTGGGGAAGCCTAATTGCTATACTTGCTATTTTTGGAGCATATATTACAACCAAACGCATTAGTCGCCCCATTAATAATTTAATAGATGCTGCTGAAAAAATTAGAAATGGGCATAATGTAGAGAAACTCCCACTTGATAGCGTTACAGAATTTCGAGAGCTTGGCGAAGCATTCAATGAAATGACTGAAAATTTATCTAAAGTAAGTAAGGAAAGAAAGTTTCTTCTAGCAAGCGTATCTCATGATATAAGAACTCCACTTACCAGAATAAGGCTTGCTGCAGAGATGTTACCCCCTAATTCTTCATCTCTAAAAGACAGTCTTGAAGAAGATGTACTCGAAATTAATAATATTTTGAATCAATTTATTGATTTTGCTAGAGGATTTGAAGATGAGCCCAGAGTTCCAGTTAATTTAGGAAAGCTATTAAAGGAAATACAAACCAAACATACAAGGATGGGTCAAAATTTTTTGCTAAAAAAGAAAAATATTAGAATAGATATTCCTAAAAAACTTTTTATTGACCTTCGCTCACTAGCCTTTCAAAGATGTCTTGATAATTTAATTAATAATGCTTTTTTTTATTCAAAAGGAAGGGTCATTCTAGAAGCTACACTCTATGAAGAGAGCCTAACAATAGACATTATAGATGACGGGCCTGGAATTCCTGAAGAAGATAAAGCAAAGCTTCTAGAGCCATTTGCAAGAGTAGATAAGGCACGAGGGAATAAAGGTGGGAGTGGTTTAGGATTGACTATTGCTGATCGAATAGTAAAAGCTCACGATGGTAAATTAGAATTAATCAATCGAACAGAAGGTGGATTGAGCGCAAAAATAACTATTCCAATTATTACTGCATAAAAATTATTTAAACCAATTTAATTTATCTCTAAGAGTAACAACTGTGCCAACAATAATCAAAGCTGGCGATTTTACTTTTGATTTACTTACTTTTGATTTGATATTTGATAGAATTCCAGTTATTACTTTTTGTTTTGATGTGGTTCCACTTTCAACAAGCGCTATTGGCATTTTTTTTGCCATTCCATGATTAATTAGATTATCTACCAATTCATTTAAGCTTAATAAGCCCATATAAACAACTAAGGTTTGATTTTCAATAATAAGCTTAGGCCAGTCAAAATCAATAACTCCATCTTTCAGATGTCCAGTTAGAAATAAGCAACTTTGTGCATGATCCCTATGTGTTAATGGGATTCCAGAATATGAAGCGATACCGCTAGCGGCTGTTATGCCAGGAACAACTTGAAATGAAATTTTATGCTTCATTAAACTTTCTATCTCTTCACCACCTCTACCAAAAATGAAAGGATCGCCTCCTTTTAAGCGTAAAACTCTTTTACCTTGCTTAGCAAATTTTATTAATAAGCTGTTAATTTTATCCTGGCTCAAGGTATGCTGGTCTTTCTTTTTTCCAGCATAGACTAAATCTGCATCTCTTCTAACTAATTCTAATATATCTTTTGATACTAAATTATCGTAGATACAAACATCGCATCTCTGCATTAAGTGAAGAGCTCTTATTGTTAGTAAATCCCTCTCTCCAGGACCGGCGCCAACTAAATAAACCTCACCAGTTTTCTTATTTTTCATGCTTAATAAAATTTTATTAAATAGCCTTGCATTTAATTTTTTTGGGGATAATATAAAATTTTGAATATAGTCACTTGTAAAAAATTCCTCCCAGAAAATTCTTCTTTTCATTCCTGATTGAATTTTCTTTTTAACAACAGCCCTTAAGCTACCAGAAAAGTTAACTAGCTCAGCATATGACTGTGGTATTAATGTTTCAATTTTTTCCCTTACATTCCTTACGAGCACTGGCGCTTTTCCCCCACTAGATATTGAAATAACCAGTGAGTCTCTTTCAACAATAGAACCCATTGTGAATGTACATAACTTTGGCTGATCTACGACATTAACAAGGATATTGTTCTGCTGAGCATACATTGATATTCTTTTATTTGTTTTAGCGTTATTGGTAGCAGCAATTATCAAAATAGGTGTATTTAAATCACTTTCGTGAAAGCTTTTTATTATCATTTTCTGATTGTGTTCGCTCAGAAGCTCTTTTAAATCCTTTGATACCGCTCTTGCTATAACAGTTATTTTAGGTCCTGCTTTAATCAATAACTTTACTTTTCTTAAAGCAATATCCCCTCCACCTATTACTGTTACAGGTTTTTCTTTTAAATTTATAAATATTGGGAAGCTTTCCATTCTAAAATGTTACTCTATTCGGCTATTTATATACAGTGCCACTTAATAACCATTAAAAAAGCTATAATTATGTCTTCAAAACTAATATATGAAAAGTAAATGGAAAAAAAAGTATTTATAAAAACTTTTGGATGTCAGATGAATGAATATGACTCTGAAAAAATTAATGACGTATTGGCCAAGAAAAATAAATTAATCGAAACAAAAGAGCAAAAAGATGCAGATCTTATTGTTTTAAATACATGTTCAATTAGAGAAAAGGCTGAGGTTAAAGTTTATAGCGACCTCGGTAGAATCCGAAAATTGAAAGAAGCCAATCCAAATTTAAGGGTTGCTGTTGGTGGATGCGTTGCAAGTCAAGAAGGGGCTAATATTATAAAAAAAGCTCCTTATGTCGATGTAGTGTTTGGCCCCCAAACACTACATCGACTCCCCGATCTCCTTAAAGCTAGAGAGAAAAACGGAAAGCCGCAGATAGATATATCATTCCCCGAAATTGAAAAGTTTGATCGTCTCCCTATGTCAAAGCATACAGGGCCGTCAGCTATGATTTCAATAATGGAAGGTTGTAGCAAGTACTGCTCTTTTTGCGTCGTTCCATATACTCGTGGTGAGGAGGTATCAAGACCTCTGAATGACATCTTGACAGAAATTATAGCTACAGGTGTAAGTGAAATAACTTTACTAGGCCAAAACGTAAATGCGTATAGAGGCTTAATGGATAATGGGGAAGTGGCAGACTTCGCTACATTAATAGAATATGTTTCTGAAATAAAAGAAATTAAAAGAATTAGATTTAGCACAAGTCATCCTAACGAAATGAATGATGCGTTAATTGATTGTTTTAGTAATATAGACAAGCTAGCTAAAATGATTCACCTGCCAATTCAAGCAGGCTCTGATGTAGTTTTATCTGCTATGAAAAGAAATTATACAACTCTAGAATATAAATCAATTATAAGAAAATTAAGAAAAAGATGTCCTGATATATCGATTACATCTGACTTCATTGTGGGTTTTCCTACTGAAACTTTAAACGATTTTAATTCAACAAAATTACTTATGAGAGAATTAGAATTTGATTATTCTTACAGCTTTATTTATAGTCCACGGCCTGGAACACCTGCGTCTTATCTGAAAGACTTGACCACACATGAGGAAAAATTAGAGCGATTGCATGAACTACAAATGTCTAATGTAGCCCAGGGGGAAATATTCACACAGAATATGTTGGGAACTACACAAAGAGTTTTAATTGATAGCAAGTCGAAAAAAAAATCAGGAGTATTCATCGGTAAAACTGATAATAATAGAGTAGTCGAAATTGAAGGTGACGAGTCTTTATTAAACCAATTTGTATCAGTTAAAATTAATCAAATTCTTAATAAAAACATTCAAGGAACAATTCTTAATTAGATGGAAAAAAAATTACAACTCCCTGATGATGATAATAATAAGTTATCAAATTTATGCGGGCCTTTTGATGAAAATCTTAAGCAAATAAGTACTGGGCTTGAAATTAAAATTAATAGAAAGGGGTCAATTTTTATAATTAGTGGAGATGTTATTAATGTTAAATTTGGATGCACACTAATCGAAAAGTTTTATAACGGGTCAACTAATCCAATAAACCCGGAAGATATACAGCTTAACCTAGTTCAGATAAATAAAGTAAGCACTTCCGGCATGAAAAAATCTCCTCAGCTTCTAACATTAAAAAATGAATTACAAGGGCGAACACCCAGGCAAATTGAATATTTACAAAATATACAATCTGAAGATATTAATTTCGGTATTGGGCCAGCTGGAACAGGGAAAACATATTTAGCCGTTGCATCTGCAGTAGATGCACTTAATCGAGAAAAAGTTAAAAGAATTGTTTTAGTTCGCCCTGCAGTTGAGGCTGGTGAAAGGTTAGGATTTCTTCCTGGTGATTTAGCACAAAAAGTTGACCCCTATCTCAGACCCCTTTACGATGCATTATATGATTTAGCTGGCTATGACAACGTCACAAAAATGTTTGATAAGGGAATTTTAGAGGTAGCGCCATTAGCCTACATGCGAGGTAGAACTCTTAATCAAAGCTTTATAATATTAGATGAAGCTCAAAATACAACACCCGAACAAATGAAAATGTTTCTAACTAGAATTGGTTTTGGGACTAAAGCCGTAATAACAGGAGATGTTACCCAGATTGATCTAGCTAAAGGTCAGTTAAGTGGATTAATCGAAATACAAAAAATATTAAAAAATATAAAAGGTATAGAATTCACTCACTTCACCTCTGAAGATGTAGTTAGACACCCACTAGTTCAGAAAATTATTACTGCTTATGAAAAGCATGAAAATACTAATATAAATTAATGATGCAACAACAAAATACATCTATCTGCATCCAAGACACTCTTCATAAAAATAAAATATTGAAATTGAAAGATTGTAGGCTTTGGCTAAAATGTATAATGCAAAAAAACTCAAATATCACAATTAGAATCGTTGGTGAAAAAGAATCTGAATCCTTAAACTATACTTATAGAAATCAAAAAAAATCAACTAATATTTTATCTTTTATTATTTCTGAAAAACCCTTAATAGGTGACATAGTTCTCTGTCACCCTGTCATCAAAAAAGAAGCTAGGGCTCAAAACAAAAAAATTATTTCACATTATGCTCATCTTTTAATTCATGGCTATCTTCATCTTTTAGGCTATAGTCATGATAAAAATAAAGATGCAGAAAAAATGGAAAAAAAAGAAATTCAAATTTTAAATAAAAATGGATTTCAAAATCCTTACTAAATAGTTAAAATTACTATATGAAAAAGAAAAAAACTGAGCTCATAAAACAAATAAAAAATTATTTGTTAAAGCCTAAAGATAAAGATCAACTCGCAGATATCTTAAAGTCTGCATTTGATAAAAATATGATGGACTCAGACTCCCTGATGATGCTTGAAGGGGTCTTGAATGTATCTGAGATGCATGTAAGAGACATTATGATACCAAGATCTCAAATGGACGTTATTGATATTTCAAAAAAAGTTGAAGAATTTATTCCTTTTGTTATTAAAACAAGTCACTCACGCTTCCCAGTGGTGGAAGGAAATATAAATAATGTCATTGGAATTCTGTTGGCTAAAGACCTCCTTAGATTTACTTCAGGAGAAGAATTTGAAGTTCGTGATAATTTAAGACCAGCAATTTTTGTCCCAGAATCAAAACGTCTTAACGTTTTACTAAAAGATTTTAGAACAAATAGAAATCACATTGCAATTGTAGTTGATGAATATGGTGGTGTTTCTGGAATGGTCACCATCGAGGATGTGTTAGAGCAGATAGTTGGTGATATAGAAGATGAGTTTGATTACGATGAAACCGAAGACAATATTATTCAAGACCAAGAAAGACAATTTAGAGTGAAAGCCGGTACCGAAATATCAGATTTTAATGGCTATTTTGCTACGGAATATAGTGACGAAGAATTTACAACCATAGGTGGTTTAGTTACCCAAAAATTTGGCTACTTGCCTCAAAGAAAAGAAAAAATTTCATTTGATGGGTTTGATGTTGAAATTCTGAGAGCGGATAGCCGACAAATTCATTCAATTCTAGTACGCATCAACCTATCTACCTCAAAAAATTAGATTTTTTGAACTTACTATCAATTATAATGCTCAGACTTACAATAATTTTTATTATATCGAGGTCAATATGAAATTTTTAATATCTATACTTTTTCTTTTTAACTTTACACAAGCTTTTGCTATGCATCATGAAAGCAATGAGAATGTGAAAGAGGTGCCTATTGTTTCTGAATTGCCTACTCCCTACAAAAAATTTGTAGAGGTAATTGGTATTTTGACTGCAGATGAAATTATTGCAATTTTAGGAGAGCCAGCACAGAAAATAGAGCTAAAAATGAAATCGAGTGATGCTGTTATTGCCAGAACTTGGTATTATCACAATATTAATACAGATGATGATGGTTCATACTTTCCAACAACAGAGCTCGATATTGTAGATGGTTATGTTGAATCTGTTGTATTTATGAATGATGTCGATGAAGATACTATAACTGAAGCTCAAAAATATGATGTAGAAAGGCCAAATAGCGTTTTCTAGACTAGTCGTTAAGCTTCATTAAAGTTAAAGTACTATTTCATTTATTGTAAGATGGCACTTTAATGAAAATAAATAATTTTAATCAATACCTAATATCTTTTTTACTAGGGTCCTCTTCAGTAATTGCATTCGCACCTTTTTATTTTTATCCAGTAATTTTTTTAACAACTATTACACTCCTTTTTATTTTAACAATTAAAGGTTCAGCAACTACTAAAAGTTTGATGTTTGGAAGTGGGTTTTTTATTACTGGTATTTACTGGATATATATCTGCTTACAAAAGTTCGGGGGCATGCCCTATTTTGCAGCCTTAATTACTACGCTGGCCTTGTGTTTATTTCTTGCACTTTTTTTCCTACCTTTTTCTTTATTCAAGGAATATAAAAATAGTATTTTTTTTCTACCCGCTTTTTTCACTTTAGTTGAATTATTAAGAAGCGTTATATTTACAGGTTTCCCATGGCTTTCAATTGGTTACACGCAAGTTCCTCATAGTCCATTAATAGGTTATTTACCAATCATTGGTATTCATGGAATTTCATTTTTAGTTTTACTTACATCTGTTTTAATCTTTCAGTTATTTCAAAAAAACTCAAAAAAATTATATTTATTATTTTTTTTAACAACTATTTGGAGTGCTGGACAATATCTCAAAAGTATCGAATGGTCAGATTCTAAAGGTGATTTGGTAGATGTATCTCTAATACAAGGTAATATTTCCCAAGATAAAAAATGGAATAAAGACTTGGTTGAAGAATCTCTTGATCATTATAAAAAATTAATTCTTAATAGTAACGCTAGCTTAATTGTTCTACCTGAAACATCGATGCCAATTGAGTATAATAAAATACCACAAAGGTTTATGGAGGAAATAAAGAGTCATCTAATAAAGGTCAATGGGCACATTATTTTAGGTGCGATTGAAAAAGGTTATTATAATTCTGCATTTTTAATAGGCGATGATCTTGAACAAGTTTATCGTAAAAATCATCTGGTACCTTTTGGGGAGTTTATACCCTTCGAAAAATATTTAGGATATATTTACGAAAATTGGCTCAATATTCCTTTCAGTAGCTTAAAGCGAGGACAAGAAAATTCTGTACCTCTTTTTAAGGTAAATGATTTAAGTTACGCAATAAATATATGCTACGAAGACGTTTTTGGGAACGAAATTGCTTGGTATGATAAGTATAAGAGTGAGCCAGATATATTAGTAAATCTAAGTAATGATGCTTGGTATGGAAGATCAATTGCTGCTGATCAACATTTACAAATCTCCCAGGCAAGAGCAATTGAAAATAAAAAAATGATGATAAGATCAACAAATACTGGTGTAACTGCTTTTATCTCTAGAAATGGTGAGGTTTTAAAGAAATTGCCACAATTTTCATCAGGAGAGCTTAGATATAAGGTCCAAGGTTATACTGGCGCTACACCGTATATGTTGTTAAACAATTTTCTAATTTATTTCATATGTATTTCGATACTATTAGTTAGCTTTATTAATAGAAAATTTTCTTTTTTTAAAAAAATAATTTTTAAATAATTTTTTTGTTGAAGCCTTAATTCTTTGATGTACTTCAAAAAAGCAGTAAAATGCATACTAATTATAAAGTATAAAATATGACACTAACTTTCCAAGAAATTATTTTTAATCTTCAAGAATATTGGAGTAAGAATGAATGCACCGTAATCCAGCCATATGATATGGAAGTTGGGGCAGGAACTTCTCACACAGCTACATTTTTAAGAGCTATTGGGCCTGAGCCATGGAAAGCTGTTTATGTACAGCCGAGCAGAAGGCCAAAAGATGGTCGATATGGAAAGAATCCCAACAGACTTCAGCATTACTATCAATTCCAAGTAGCCTTAAAACCATCGCCTGAAAATATAGTTGATTTATACATGAAATCTCTAGAAAACCTTGGATTTGATCTCAAAATAAACGATGTCAGATTAGTTGAAGATAACTGGGAAAATCCTACATTAGGTGCATGGGGTTTAGGTTGGGAAGTTTGGCTTAATGGTATGGAGGTCACTCAATTTACATATTTTCAACAAGTAGGTGGTATAGCGTGCAAGCCTATTACTGGAGAAATAACCTACGGATTAGAAAGGCTAGCAATGTATATTCAAAATGTAGATAGCATCTATGACATACAATGGACTAAAAATCTAAAATATGGCGATATTTTTCTTCAAAATGAAATTGAACAAAGTGCATATAACTTTGAATATAGTGATACAGAATTTCTTTTAAGTGCTTTTTCATCTCACCAAAAACAAGCAAGTTATCTAGTTGAAAATAATTTAGCTCTTCCTGCTTATGAGCAGGTTTTAAAAGCTGCTCATACATTTAACTTATTAGATGCTAGAGGTGTTATTGGTGTAACTGAAAGAGCTGACTATATTGGTCGTATTAGAACTATTTCAAGATTAGTAGCTAATTCATATTTAGAAAGTAGAAAAAAATTAGGATTCCCTCTTGCAAAAATAGATCATGCAGAAGAAGTAATTGAATCTTTAAATAGTAAAAGAGATAAAAATTGAATTTGGATACCCTACTCATTGAATTTGTAACTGAAGAATTGCCTCCAAACTCGCTTAAAGAGCTAAGTGAAAAATTTGGACAATTAATCTCACAAGGACTACAAGAAAAAAA
This sequence comes from uncultured Methylobacillus sp., assembly GCA_964585105.1. Lineage (GTDB taxonomy): Bacteria > Pseudomonadota > Gammaproteobacteria > Burkholderiales > Methylophilaceae > BACL14. Next base: position 8,230 of record CAZPCL010000005.1, on the reverse strand, counting down.
TATTATAGAGAATGAAGATACAACAGTCTATGCAACCCCAAGAAGGCTAGCTGTAAAAATATTAAATGTTGCAGAAAAAAGTAAGGATGAAAAAAAATTAATTAAACTGATGCCTAGTAAGATTGGATTTGATGAAAATAATAAACCAACACAAGCATTATTAAAAAAACTACATTCTCTAAATGAGTCAGCTAAATCAGTTCAAAAAATAATAAAAAAAATTGAGAAAGATCAGGAAATTTTATTTATCGAAAAAGAAGTTTCTGGAGAAATTCTAGAAGAAGTTTTGTCCGAAATAATTAAAAATAGTATTAACAAGCTACCTATAAAAAAAATGATGTCTTATCAATTAGATGATGGGTGGACTTCTGTGAACTTTGTCAGGCCAGTAAAAAATTTACTAATCATCTATGGATCAAAGACATTAAAAGTTTCTTCACTAGGGATTGTGGCAAATAATAACTCATTCGGTCACCGATTCGAATCTAAAAAAAGTATCTTGACTATTGACCATGCAGATAACTATGAAAAAATATTATTTGAAGATGGTGGAGTTATCGTAAACTTTAATAAAAGAAAAGAAAAAATACATAGGGATATTGTTTTAACTGCTGACTCGTTTAAGGAAAAACTTCATATTGAAGATGATGAAGATTTATTAAATGAGGTCACTGCTTTAGTTGAAATGCCAAATATACTGACTGGTTCATTTGAGGAAAAATTTCTCAATGTACCTCAGGAATGTCTAATTCTCACGATGAAAACTAATCAAAGATATTTTCCTTTGTTTGATAGTAAAAATAAACTCACTAACCATTTCGTAATTGTTTCAAATCTAACACCAAAAGATACAAAAAATATAATCCAAGGAAATGAAAAAGTAATAAGACCGAGGCTAGCTGATGCTGAATTCTTTTTTGAACAGGATAAAAAAACTTCGCTAAAGACCCTCTCTAAAAAGCTAAATTTAATTGTATATCATAATAAATTAGGTACTCAGGAAGAAAGGTCACTTAGAGTTGCAGCATTATTACAATATATTACTCAAGAACTTAAATTTAATGAGGGTATTAATTATGTAGAATTTGCGTTAATGTCTAAAGCAGATCTTTTATGTCTTATGGTTAGTGAGTTTCCTGAACTTCAAGGGGTTATGGGAGCAATATATGCTTCTAAAGATAAACAATATAGAAATATAGCATCAGCAATTGAAGATCACTATAAACCAAAATTTTCAGGAGACTCGTTACCCAAAGAAATTTTTGGGAATTATGCTGCTCTAGCCGATAAATTTGAAACCTTGATTGGCTTATTCTCTATAAACGAGCAACCTACTGGAGATAAAGACCCGTTTAGCTTGAGAAGAACAGCAATTGGAATAATACGCATATTAATAGAAAAAAATATTCCGCTTAATTTTTCTAGTCTTATCGATAAATATACTGAAGAAAAATGTCATGAAGTGCGAGATAATTTAAAAACTTTTATTTACGATAGATTATCTAGCTACCTTAAAGATAGAAGTTTTACCTCAAATGAGATTGATGCAGTTATTTCTTCAAGGCCTAATTATCTAAACGACATTATAAAAAAACTTGAAGCCATTAAAGAATTTTCTAACTTAGAACAATCTAAAGATTTAGCTTCAACAAATAAAAGAGTTTCGAATATTTTGAAAAAATATACAGGGTCTATTTCAAAAGTCGATGAATCACTTTTAAATGAAACTGAAGAAATTAAACTTTTTCAAACTATCACTAAGCTTCAGCCTCGAATAGTTAAAGCTATAAATGATAAGAATTTTATTGAAGCATTAGATTTCTTAGTTGCCTTGAAAGATCCAATTGATCAATTTTTTGAAAATGTTATGGTTAATTCTGAAAATGAGAAAATTAAAACTAATAGGCATAATTTATTAAAAATATTACATACTTCTTTAAATAGTGTTGCTGATATATCTAAACTAGCTAATTAAAATAAATGAAAATTGTTATTCTAGATAGAGATGGTGTTATAAATCAAGATAGTGTCCATTACATCAAGACACCAAACGAATGGATTCCTATTCCTGATAGTCTTGAATCAATTGCTAGATTAAATCAGCATGGCTACACTGTTGTGATTGCAACCAATCAATCTGGTATAGGAAGAGGTTTATTTGATATCGAAACAATGAATGCAATTAACAAAAAGATGTTAGGTCTACTTGGGCATTTTGGTGGTCATATTGATTCTATTTTTTATTGCCCTCATACTGCAGATGTATGCTGTAAGTGTAGAAAGCCTAAATCTGGGATGCTTGAGGAAATATCAATGCGTTATGGAGTTAATTTAAAAAATGTACCAGCAGTTGGAGATGCCTCTAGAGACTTAGTGGCCTACAACTCTATTGGAGCGCAGCCGATCCTAGTAAAGACTGGAAAAGGTGAAGAAACATTCGAAAGTAAAACCTACCCCAAAAATACTTGGATATTTAACAATCTTTCAGAAGTAGTTGATAAGATAATTAAAAATTAAAAATGATTCTAATAAGATCTTTCATCTTTCAAATAGGTATGTGGATTTTTACAATTCCCTTCACAATGCTTGCAATTTTAACTTTTCCTCTTTCAGCAATTACCCGCTATAAATTTATCTCATTATGGGCTAAAGCAATCTTATTTTGGCTGAAGATATCCTGCAATGTAAGCTTTAAAGTGAATGGGCTCGAAAATATACCAAAAGAAGCTTTTATGATTCTATCTAAACATCAGTCAGCTTGGGAAACTCTAGCATTTCAAAAAGTCTTTCCTCCACAGGTTTGGGTCCTTAAAAAAGAATTATTATGGATTCCTTTTTTTGGGTGGGGATTGGCTATGACCTCTCCTATTGCAATAAATAGGAAAGCAGGGAAAAGAGCTTTAGAGCAAATGTTAAAGCAAGGTATTGATAGAATAAATAGAGGGTTTTGTATTGTTGTTTTTCCAGAAGGTACAAGAATTAAACCAAAAGAAGTTGGAAGATATCATATTGGCGGTGCTTGGTTAGCAACAAAAGCCAAGATAAATATCGTTCCTGTTGCTCATAATGCTGGCTATTTTTGGCCTAAAAATTCATTCATAAAAAATCCAGGAGAAATTAGTATATCAATAGGTTCGCCTATCAATACCAAAGGTATTACACCAGAAAAAGCTAATAAACTTGCTAAAGATTGGATTGAGTCAGAGATGTTAAAAATAGATGTTTAGCCTATCTGGAACTCAACAACTTAAACTAAATGATGGTTCCAATATTAATTATGAATTAATAAAAAAAAATAGGCGTACTATCAGTTTAAAAATAACACCCAAAGGTCTGGTTGTTTGTGCTCCAATCTTAATGACAAAGTATAAAATTAATCAATTACTTCAAAAGAAATCTAAATGGATTCAAAAAAAACTATTATTAACATCTTACAATGAAGAGCCTTTTGAAATCCAGAATAGAGTTAAATTTAAAATTTTAAATAAAGAATTAGAAATCACATTGAGAGAGGGTGAAAATAATATATCTATAGAAGGAAGTCGATGCACTATACATTTTAATAATTTGTCAGATCATCTTAAGCTAAATAAAATTTTCAAATTGTGGATAAAAAATTATGCGCTGAATTATTTTACTCGAAGAATTAAAGTTTTATCTAGAGAGAATAATTTAAAAGTAAGTGCAATATTAATATCAAATGCAAGAACTAGATGGGGCACTTGCAATAGTAGAAAAGAAATTAGATTAAATTGGCGCTTAATTCAAGCGCCAGCATTTATTATTGATTACGTAATATGTCATGAGTTATCGCACTTAAAATTTATGAATCATTCAAGTGATTTCTGGCAGCAAGTTCAATTATTATTTCCTAATTATAAGGAGGCAGAACTGTATCTAAAAGAAAATGGGTTTAAGCTTTATAGAATGGACTAAAGTAGCTTTTCAATATCCTGAATAATTGATTTAATCTCTGAACCATAGGGATGACGTACCCTAATATTTCCATTTTTATCCAGTAAATAAATGCCTGATGAATGATCAATAGTATAAGTGTCTCCTTCTATAACTTTTTTTCTATAAACTTTAAACTGCTGAGTAATTTTTTCAATATTTTTTATAGTGCCAGTAAGGCCAATAAATGAAGTATTGAAAGAAGGCATATATTTGCTTAATACCTCTTGCGTATCTCTTTCAGGATCAAGTGAAATAAATAGAACTTCTAATTGGTTTGAATTTTCCCCTAGCTGAGATTTAATATTTTTAAGCTCAATCATTGAGGTGGGACATATGTCAGGGCAATTAGTAAACCCAAAAAAAATTGCAACAACTTTACCTTTAAAATCTTTTGTAGTTTTTGTTTCACCCTTGTGAGATGTTAATGCAAAATGAGAATCCCATTTAGCTTCTGTTAAATTTGATCCATTAAAAATCAAATTATTGTCCGAACAAGACAATAAAGTTGATAATAGTAGTAAAATAATAAAAAATTTATTCATGTATAGTTTCGTTAAAAGTAAAAATTCATTTTATCATGCTAATTTAGAGTTATTTAGAATAACCTGTAGACAGGACAAAGAAATTTTTTAAAAGTTTAAAGGGGCATTATGGCAATACCACAAACAATGGAAGATCGTGATGGGCTTATCTGGTTTAATAATAAGTTTGTACCTTGGCGTGAAGCAAAAACTCATGTCCTAACTCATACACTTCACTATGGATTAGGGGTTTTTGAGGGTGTAAGAGCCTATAAGACGAGGAAAGGCGCTGCTATATTTCGCTTGGAAGACCATACAAAAAGATTGTTTAATTCTGCACATATAGTAGGAATGCGTTTACCTTTTACTCCTTTGCAAATAAATCAGGCTCATAAAGATTCTATTAGTAAGAATAATTTAATGTCAGGTTATATAAGACCTATGGCATTTTATGGCGCCGAAGCGATGGGTATTTCTGCAAAAGAATTATCAACTAATATCATAATCGCTGCATGGAGCTGGGGAGCTTATATGGGACAAGAAGCTCTTGATAATGGTATAAAGGTTAAAACATCATCTCTATCCAGACACCATGTAAATAGTACAATGACAAAAGCAAAGGCTAATGGTAACTATATGAACTCTATATTAGCTCACCAGGAAGCTACTAATGATGGCTACGATGAGGCATTATTACTAGATACTCAAGGTTTTGTTGCTGAAGGAACTGGGGAAAATATTTTTATAGTGAAAAATGGTGAATTATTTACTCCAACATTAACTAGTGCTTTGGAAGGTATTACAAGAGATACTGTTATGACAATAGCCAATGGGTTAGACGTAAGTGTGACTGAGAAAAGTATCACCCGTGATGAGGTTTACAGTGCTGATGAAGCTTTTTTTACTGGGACTGCCGCAGAAGTTACACCAATCAAAGAGCTTGATGGAAGAGCTATCGGGAAAGGGTCTAGAGGCCCATTAACAAAAGAGATACAAAAAATTTATTTCGATACTGTTAAGGGTGAAAATCCGAAATACGAACATTGGTTAAGCTATATTGATTAAAAATAATTAACTCCATTCATCAAAATAAATAAATTTAAAATTCGAATTTTTAGTCACAGCATTAATAATTGCCTTCATGTCATTATTAATGCTGTTAGTTGAAATTGAATAAATGGTTTCTTTTGATTTACTTAGCAAAGAAAAATTTTCTAATTCACTCTTTACCTGTTTAGCTACAGCTAAACCTGTATCGATTATTCTTACTTCTGGCGCCATTATATTTTTAATAATATTTTTAATAAAAGTATAATGAGTACAGCCTAAAACAATAGTATCAACTTCAGCACTAATAAATGGGTCTAAATACTTTTGGATTAAATTCTTTGTAGATAAATTGTTAATTTTTCCTTGCTCTATAATCTCAACTAAGCCTGGACAAGGTTGTGTGTAAAAATCAATATCCCCTGAATAAGTTTCAAGTAATGCAGAAAATTTAGCACTCTCGAGTGTTCCATTAGTTGCCAAAATACCAACCCTTTTACATTTAGTTGACTTGGTAGCAGGCTTTATAGCAGGCTCCATACCAATAATTGGAATTTGATATATTTCTCGAAGCTCTTTAATGGCTGCTGCGGTTGCAGTATTGCAAGCAACTACAATTATTTTTGCAGATTTAGTTTTAATTAAATAATCAATAATAACTTTTGATCGAAGTAGAATTTCATGATGGCTCTTTAACCCATAAGGGGCATGTAAGGAATCCGCAATATAAGCTAAACTTTCTTCTGGGAGTAAGCTTTGAATATGAGCCATCACTGATAAACCACCTATCCCAGAGTCAAAAATTCCAATTGGTTGTATTTTTTTCATAACAGCTCTAATTATAGAGATAAAAATAATAAATAAAGTAGGTTAATGTAGAATAATAAAAATGGATAATTATGGCAAATAGACTCTCAAAAATATATACACGCACTGGTGATAAAGGAAAAACTGGTCTAGCTGATGGCTCTAGAGTAGATAAATTTCATTCTCGTATTGAATCGCTAGGAAACATTGATGAATTAAACTCAATTATTGGGATCGTTTTAACAGAAAAGATACCTGATGATAAGAAAACTATTCTTGAAAGAGTTCAGCATGATTTATTTGATATTGGTGGTGAATTATCGATACCAAACCATATAGTAATAGATGATAAAAAAATTGATTTTCTTGAAAAGAGTCTTGATGAAATGAATAATGAATTACAACCACTAAAAGAGTTCATTTTGCCTGGTGGATCTAAAATTTCATCTTATTGCCACTTAGCTAGAACAGTTTGTAGAAGGGTTGAGCGAAATTTATTCAGATTAGCTCAAACCGACCAAGTTAACGAAGCTTCTCTTAAATATGTCAACCGTCTATCTGATATGCTATTTGTACTAGCAAGATTTTTAAATAAAATAAATCAGCATAATGATATTTTTTGGAAGAAAGAAATTTGATTCCCCAAAATTCATGAATAGAAATCTTCTGAAGGTCATTAAAAAAAAAATTAACTCATTTTTTAAATCAAAAAAAATTAATCATGAGTTAATAAGTGATTCAGCTTTAAATACGCTCGCAGTCCTTAAAAAAAATAAATATGACGCTTTTATAGTTGGTGGAGCAATTCGCGATATTTTAATGGGTTCTAGGCCTAAAGACTTTGATATTGCTACCAATGCAACCCCCGAACAAGTCAGATCTATTTTTAAAAAATCAAGAATTATCGGAAGAAGATTTAAACTTGTTCATGTAATTTACGGTCGTGAGATTATAGAGGTCTCAACTTTTAGAGCAAAGCCTTTACAAAAAATACACATGTCAAACGGTGTTCTAAAAGATAATGAGTACGGGTCCATTGAAGAAGACGCTGAAAGAAGAGATTTTACAATTAATGCACTTTATTACAATGTTGAAGATAAAAAATTAATTGATTTTTATGATGGACTAACAGATATTAAGAATCAAAAGTTACGGCTTATTGGGAATCCAAAGTTAAGATACAGAGAAGATCCAATTAGAATATTAAGGGCTATTCGTTTTGCAGCAAAATTAAAAATAAAAATTCAAGGTGAAACGTTAAGCGAACTTAAAAGATCTACTGATCTACTTAAATCTGTTCCATACTCACGTTTATTTGATGAGATTATGAAGTTATTTTTAACAGGACATGCAGAAGATAGTATGGTTTTGTTTAAAAAATATAAACTAAGTTGTACTTATTTTCCAACATTAGCAAATGAAAATAAGATGTTCCATGACTTCCTATCTCAAGCACTTGTAAATACGGATCTTCGTATTAAAAATGATCAATCTGTAAACCCAGGATTTTTTCTTGCGGTTTTCCTATGGCATGATGTTCAGGAATTATCAAAGAAATATAGTAAAAACTATCCTCACCCATCATTAGCTCTTAACAAAGCAATTGATGAAGTTTTTTATAAACAAGCTAAAATTTTTCCAATACAAAAAAGATTTTCCGTCACGATGAGTGAAATTTGGAGGCTTCAGCCAAGATTTAAAAGTACATCAACAAAAAAAATCTACAGACTTCTAAATCATCCAAGGTTTAGAGCTTCTTATGACTTCATGTTACTCCGCTGTCAAGTTTCAGAAATTTCTAAATATGATGGTGTTTGGTGGACTAATTTTATTGAATCAAATAAACAAGACCAAGATTTACTTATTAATGAAAAAAAATTATTAAAAAGATGAGTATT
>CAZPCL010000004.1:15043-21269 GCA_964585105.1 uncultured Methylobacillus sp. | reverse complement strand
CTGCAGTTCAAGGTGGTGTTCTTCAAGGTGATGTTAAAGATGTTCTACTTTTAGATGTTACCCCGTTAAGTTTAGGAATTGAGACAATGGGTGGCGTTATGACAAAATTAATTAAAAAAAATACTACAATTCCAACAAAAGAATCCCAAACATTTTCTACTGCTGAAGATAATCAGAGTGCAGTAACAATTAACGTCTTTCAAGGTGAAAGAGAGATGGCTGCTGGTAATAAAAGTTTGGGGCAATTTAATTTAGACGAAATTCCCGCAGCTCCAAGAGGAACTCCTCAAATAGAGGTTACTTTTGACCTTGATGCCAATGGTATTTTGCATGTAAACGCAAAAGACAAAGCTACTGGTAAAGAAAATAAAATAGTTATTAAGTCTAGTGGTGGGCTCAGTGAAGAAGAAATTAAGAAGATGGAGGACGATGCTGAACTTCACGCTGAAGAAGACAAAAAATTACGTGAATTGGTTGATGTAAAAAATATTTCTGAGGGTATGATTCATTCAGTTAAAAAAACAATGGCTGATCACCCAGATAAAGTAGAAAAAGATGAAAAAATTAACATCGAAAAAGCCATTAGTGACCTTGAAGAGTCTCTGAAATCTGATAACAAAGATGATATCGAAGCCAAGAATAAAATACTAGCTGAATCATCTCAAAAACTTGGTGAGAAAATTCACGCAGATCAGCAAGCAACACAGAGCAAACCAGAAGATGCTGGGAAGAATAATGAAAAGACGGTTGACGCTGAAGTTGTTGATGCTGAATTTGAAGAAGTAAAAAAAGACGAAAAGAAAGACGAAAAGAAAAAAAAATAATTCTATAAATTATTATATATAGTAGAGGTAATTTTAATTACCTCTATCTCAATTCCCTATGGCTGATAAAAAAGATTACTACGAGACTTTAAATTTAAACCAACAAGCATCTGAAGCTGAAATAAAAAAAGCCTTTAAGAAACTTGCAATGAAACACCATCCAGATCGTAATGATGGTGATCCTAAATCCACTGAGACCTTTAAGGAAGTCAAAAAGGCATACGATATTTTATCTGATCCACAAAAAAAATCGATATATGATCAATATGGACATGCCGGGATAGATCAAAGCATGGGTGGTGGTGGTGGTGGTGGTGATTTCGGCGATGCTTTTGGAGATATATTTGGTGATATATTTGGTGGTGGAAGAACAAATACCAGATCAAATGTTTATCGGGGCGCTGACCTTAGATTTAATATGGAAATATCACTTGAGCAGTCAGCAAAAGGAACAGAAACACAAATAAAAATACCAGTAATGGCTGCTTGTAATCCATGCAATGGTTCAGGTGCTAAAAAAGGATCTCAGCCAGTTGAGTGTGGAACATGTCATGGGCAAGGTCAAGTTAGAATGCAGCAAGGATTTTTTTCAGTACAGCAAGAATGTCCGCATTGTAAAGGTGTAGGAACAAAGATTAATGATCCATGTAATGATTGTGGAGGCTCAGGCCGGATAAAAGAAAATAAATCATTATCGGTTAAAATCCCTGTCGGGGTTGATGATGGTGACCGTATTAGACTATCTGGTGAGGGAGAAGCTGGGACAAATGGTGGGCCAACAGGTGACCTTTATGTAGTTATTACCTTAAAAGAACATCAAATCTTTGAACGTAATGGAGCAAATTTACATTGTGAAATGCCTATTAGCTTCTCAACTGCTGCTCTAGGTGGTGAATTAGAGATTCCAACACTTGATGGAAATGCTAAAATCAAAATTCCACCTGAAACACAAACAGGTGCTGGGTTCAGATTGAAAGGTAAAGGGATTAAGCCGGTACGAGAGAACCAAGTTGGAGATCTTCATTGTCATGTAGTTGTAGAAACTCCAGTAAAACTTACTGAAAAACAAAAAAATATTTTAGAGGAATTAGAACGTATGAATCAAGCTGACAGTGACAAACATAGTCCTAGGTCAAAAAGCTGGGTTGATAAAGTTAAAGGATTTTTTGAGTAACTAGAACGTACCTTTCTGAATTAACTCAATTTTATAGCCACTAGGGTCCTCAATAAACGCTAAAAGTAATTTTGTTCCCATCATCGGGCCAGCCTCTCTAATTACATTACCACCCTTACTCTTTATAACTTCACAAGCTTTATAAACATCATCAACTTCAATAGCAATATGACCAAATGCATTACCATGATTATAATTATTAGTGTCCCAATTATATGTTAACTCGATAACTGTATCCGATTGCTCGTCACCATAACCCATAAAAGCAAGTGAAAATTTTCCCTCAGGATAAGATTTCTTTCGAAGTAGCTTCATACCAAATAAATCTTGATAAAAATTTATTGATTCATTAAGATCATTTACCCTGATCATACTATGAAGAATTCTCATTTAAAAACCCCCTAAAAGTTTATAAATATTTTTTATTTTATTATTTTTTTTATATACCTATCAACATCATTAGAAATAAAATTAGAGTAATCTCCATTTAAACTGATTATCTGACGAACTAAAGAAGAAGTAATGGACTTATATGAGTCTGAAGCAATAAAAAATATACTCTCTAAGGATTTATCCATAGTATTATTCATTTGTGAAATTTGTGATTCATAATTAAAGTCTGAAGAATTTCGAACACCTCTTAGTATTACATTGATTTTGTTAGACTTTGCAAAATCAACAGTTAAGCCATCATAAGAGCTAACAGTTACGTTTGAGTAACGGCTTGAAATTATTTCAACTAATTTTAATCTTGCATCTAATTCAAACATAGTTGATTTAGAAGAATCGTTAGCAACTGAGATTAGTAGGTGATCAAAAAGATTGGCAGCCCTATCAATAATTTCTTCATGACCTAATGTTAATGGGTCAAAAGTTCCTGGATACATTGCATTCATAATATCAATTTTTTATTTAAGTAAATAAAAGTATACCCTGCCCGCTTTAGAATTTTTTAAAATTTTAAATTCTTCACCAGAGTATTTTTTACTTACCTCAAGATAAACAACGCCGTTAGCCGTTAAGTGTTTTTTAATTTCGGATAAGAGAGGATAGATATCAACGTTAAAAAATGGAGGATCAAAGAAAATAATATCAAAAAGCTCTTTATTATTTTTTATAAATATTTCTGCTGGAGAATTTATTATGAAGGCATTATCAGCATTTAAGTTATTCTTATTTTCAATAAGGTCTGAAATAGTTAGAGAATTATTATCAACTAATTTACATGATTTGGCATTTCGAGATAAAGATTCAAAGCCTAAAATGCCACTTCCTGAAAATAAATCAAGGCAATTTTTACCTGATAAATCTTGTCCTAACCAATTAAATAAAGTTTCCCTGACCCTATTTAAGGTCGGTCTTAAAGCATCAGCATCATGAAAAAAAATATTCTTTCTCTTCCATGAGCCTCCAATAATTTTAACAGCATTTTTTTTACTATTCACTACCAACAATAACTGTAGAAAATTTACCCATATCAACATGCTTTTGAAAAGCAGATTTAATTTCTTCAGCTGATATTTTGTCAATTTTTTTCGTAAATGTATCAAGATAATCTAATGGATATTTATAAAAGGCCATCATACTGACATAATCTAGAATACTTTTATTGCTATCAAGTTTTAGTGGAAACCCCCCAATCATAAAATCTTTTGCTCTTTTTAATTCATCTGATGTCGGTCCATTTTTAATAAATTCAGCCACTGTATTTTCAATTATTTTTTTTGCTTGATTTACTTGATCTTTTTTTGTTTGAACTCCAATTTGAAAAGGGCCTTTTTCAATGAATGGCATAAAATAACTATAAACACTATAGGCTAAGCCTCTATCTTCTCTTATCTCTTGAGTTAATCTTGATACAAAACCACCGCCGCCTAATATATAATTTCCTAAGTACAAGGCTAAGAAATCAGGGTCTCCTCTTTTAATAATTGGTGCACCATAATATAAATGCGCTTGTTTTGCAGGGTGACTTATTCTAATTTCTTGTGCCTTTGTATCATCTACTAAAGGTATTTGTAAAATAATTTTACTTTTAGGAAATCCTAAGCTAATTTTATTACCAATATCTTCAGCTTTTTTTCTTGAAATATCACCAACTATTACAATTGATAAGCCATTTGATAGGTAATTACTCTTGTAGAAATTATGCAAATCTTTTTTAGTAATTTTTTTAATCGTTTCCGATTCTCCAGAGCTTGATAGAGCATAAGGATGTTGACCATATAATGCTTTCATGAATGCTTTTGAAGCAATTGCTCCGGGCATTGTTTCTGATTGCCTTATACTTGCAACATATCGCTTTTTTTCTCGCTCCAAAATATTATTATCAAAATTTGGTTTATGAAGAACTAGCGCTAATAAATCTATAGCTTCATTACTTTTTTCAGTTAATGTTCGTACACTGAATCCACTTTTGTCTTGATCAAATGAGCTATTTAATCGCGCCCCTAAGTCTATAAACTTATTAGCAAGATCTTCCTCATTTATTCCCCCTGAACCTAAAACCATCATATGGTTTGTAAGAGATGCTAATCCATTTTTTAGCTTAGTATCCCTGACACTACCGGCTCTAAAATCAACATTTATATCTACAATTGGTAAATCATGATTTTCAATCAAATAGATTCTTGCTCCGTTATCTGATACCCAATGCTGAATCTCTACTTTAGCGGACACAAAATTTGAACAAAATATTAATAATGATATAAAAATAATTTTAATGGGCATGCGGTTTTCCTTTTAGTTTTTTATTTTTATCAAGAGGTTGAGGATCTAAGGTAACTACTGTTAGTGCATCTTCATGGAAATATTTTTTAATGACTTCTTGAATATCTTCAGATTTAACTTTCTTTATATTGCCAATATAGTCATCTACTATTTTATGAGAATATCCCATAGTTTCTATTTGGCCAATTTGCATAACAGCTCCGAAGACTGAATCTTTTTGATAGACTTCACCAGCAATAACACTAGTTATAACTCTATTCAATTCAGTATCAGTTACCCCATTATTAACAATATCTTTTAATTCAAGTTTTAGATATTTTTCTAAATCGACTACAGATACTTTCTCACTAGGCGTGGCATAAATCTCAAATGTACTTTGTCCACCTCGGGAAAGCATACTATATCCAGCACCAACACTAATTGCTTTTGCGGTGTTCCTTACTAAATTTTGATTAAGTCTTGATGAGCTGGTGCCAGACAGAATTCCAACTAATACTTCAATTGCAAAAGCTTCTTTACTGAACTTTATACCATCTTTCCCTAATGTTGGTGCAGGATAGCCCATTTGGATATAAGGTAGTCTTCCCTGCGCTTTTAAAATCGCCCTTCTCGGACCATTTTGTTTTGGTTCAAATTGTGGCTTCCTATTGGGTATTTCATATGCTGGTATTTTTCCAAAATATTTTTTTGCTTGTGCAAAAACTTCTTTGGTATCAACATCTCCGCCAACTACTAAAATTGCATTATTAGGACTATACCAAGATTTATACCAGTCGATCGTATCTTTATATGTCATATTCTCAAGGTCGTTCATCCAACCAACTATTGGCTTTCCATAGGGATGAGCTCTAAATATCAGGGAATTAAATAACTCATTAACCTGTGCCTTAGGTTTATCATCAGTTCTCCAACGACGCTCCTCTTTTACAACCTTAATTTCTTTATTAAACTCCTCCTCTGTTATAACTAAATTTTGCATTCTATCGGCTTCCATTTTCATAGATATGAGTAATTTTGATTTTTCTAACCGTTGATAATAAGCTGTATAGTCTGCTCCAGTAAATGCATTTTCTCTACCTCCTGCAGCAGCCACAATTTCTGAATATTCTCCAGGTTTTGTTGTTTTTGTACCTTTAAACATCATATGTTCAAGTACGTGCGCAACTCCAGTTTTACCATTAACTTCGTCAATACTTCCTGCTTTATACCAAACCATTGAAACTACCACCGGTGCCCGATGATCTTCTTTTACCAACACTCTCATTCCATTTTTTAGAGTTAGTTCTTGAATTTCACTATCAGCTTGGGCATATAAAGGTAACAAACAACAAAAAAATACTATTTTTAAGAAATTCACATGTAATCCTTTTAGTTAATACTTGTATAATAATGTAAATTGACTAATTAAAATAATTAAAGTTCTGTGATTAAAATAAATTAATGTTTGATTTCCTAAAAAAATTAGTATCGAAAACTAAACCTATCAAGAAAAAGGTTA
>CAZPCL010000004.1:0-14943 GCA_964585105.1 uncultured Methylobacillus sp. | reverse complement strand
AGTCTGCGGTTGTTCCAAAGAAGCCAAAGTCTGCGGTTGTTCCAAAGAAGCCAAAGTCTGCGGTTGTTCCAAAGAAGCCAAAAAAAGAAGATGAAGGATTATTTTCTTTTGCAAAGAAAATAAAAAAGGGATTAGCAAAAACTAGAGAAAATTTGAGTGGGCAGCTTACAAATTTATTTCAAAATAAAAAAATTAATGAAAGCTTCTACGAAGAGCTTGAAATGATTCTTCTTACTGGAGATGTCGGAGTTAATGCCTCTGAAATGTTGATCAAGCAAGTTAGAGCTAAAGTAAAAGAAAAGGGCACTCAAGATGAATCAGAATTAAAAAATATCTTAAAAGATTGCCTTATTGAGATTTTAACCCCGATAGAATCAGCCCTTAAAATTAATGATGACGCGCCATTCGTAATTATGGTTGTAGGGGTTAATGGAACAGGGAAAACAACTACTATTGGCAAATTGACTAAACTTCTTCAAAGTGAAGGTAAAACAGTTTTAATTGCTGCTGGCGATACTTTCAGAGCAGCAGCAACAGAACAACTAGCTGTTTGGGGTGAAAGAAATAATGTTGCAGTCATTTCACATGAAACGGCTGACCCCAGTTCAGTTATATTTGATGCTGTAAATTCAGCTAAAGCAAAAAATATTGATATTGTAATTGCTGATACCGCAGGAAGACTTCCGACACAGAAAAACTTAATTGATGAAATTACAAAAATTAAAAGAGTAATTACCAAATGTCATAAATCTGCGCCTCAAGAAATTCTTCTTGTTCTAGATGCCAATACTGGTCAGAATGCAATTACACAACTTAACGCTTTCAATGAGGCATTAGGTATAACAGGCATAGTGATGACAAAGCTTGATGGAACTGCAAAAGGCGGCGTTTTAGCTGCAATTGCCAAAGAACTTCCTATTCCAGTAAGATTTATCGGTGTCGGTGAAGGAATTGATGACTTACGAGAATTTAAAGCAAAAGAATATGCAGAAGGAATGTTTGAATGATAAATTTTGACAAAGTCTTTAAGAGGTATCCTGGGAACATGGATGCCTTGCAAAATATAAATCTAGAGATTCTGCCTGCTGAACTTGTTTTTGTAACAGGCCCATCAGGAGCAGGGAAATCAACTTTGCTTAAATTAATTTCTTCAGTTGAAAGGCCTACTTCAGGTACTATAGTTTTTGAAAATATGAATTTATCGCAACTTAAATCAAAAGACATGCCCTATCTGAGAAGAAAATTTGGTATGATTTTCCAAGATCATAAATTGCTTTACGATAGAAACTGCTTTGAAAATGTTTCTTTGCCATTAGCTATAAACGATATTGGTGGAGTAAACATTAACAGAAGAGTTAGGGCAGCACTAGATAAGGTTGGTCTTTTAAACAAAGAAAAGATAATGCCGATTTCGTTATCTGGCGGAGAGCAACAAAGGCTTGCAATAGCAAGAGCCATAGTTTCTCGACCTTCTATATTAATTGCTGATGAGCCTACTGGTAATTTAGATAGAGAATATGCTGATGAAATCATGAATATTTTTTACAGCTTCCAACAAGTCGGCGTAACTGTAATCATATCAACACACGAATTACCAATAACTCCTATTAAGCATAAAAAAGTCCACTTAATTAGCGGACGATTAGAAGGTCAAGCGGATTATGTTCAATTACCTTCATAATCACTTTCAGGCTTTTAATAGGGCTTTAGTTAGAATTTTTTCTAATATAACCTCCTCACTCATGATGTTCATTGTTATTGGTGTTACGTTGTTTTTACCAAGCTCTGGTTTATTAATCGTAGAAAATTTCTCTCAAATTTCAAACAATATTGCATATGATGCAGAATTAAGTCTATTCTTAAAAAAAAATATTAAGCAAGACCAAATAGATTTTATCCAATCAGCCCTAAGCAAAACCTCAATAATTAAAAAATCTCATTTTGAAAGCAAACTAACAGCATGGGATAAATTACAAAGCAAACTAAAGCTAAATCCGCTCGATACTGGTATATCAGAGAACCCATTACCCGATGCATTTTTTATTTCATTAAATACTTTTGATGAAAAAGCAATAAATGCACTGATAGATAATTTAAAAACTATTGATGGAGTTGAGGATATTTTTTTCGATGCAGGTTGGGTTAAGAAACTAAGATCCATTCTATATTTGATAAAAATTGGATTGAGCTTTCTAGGTATAGTATTAATAATTATTCTTATTGTAGTAATTGGTAATACAATTCGCCTCCAAACGTTAACCCATAAGGATGAGATAGAGGTAAGTAAGTTGATTGGAGCAACCGACAGCTTTATTCAAAGGCCCTTTATCTATACAGGACTAATATATGGTCTGGGAGGCGGATCCATGACTATCTTAACTCTAAAACTTAGTATTGAGATATTCAACAAAGCATCAATAAATCTTGAAGCTATGCTTGGTGGGACTTTCATCTTAAAAAACTTAATATGGCAACAAAATATAACTATTATTTTAGCTGCGATGCTAATTGGCTGTTTTGCATCTTTTTTCGCAGCACGGCAATCTATCAAAAAATTTGAAATTTTTAATTAAACCTTTGTATTTAATGGAACTTTTAGTATAAACTAGCACTCTCTTACAAAGAGTGCTAAAATATTAACCTAAAATAAAAAAAAATATTAAATATGAATAATTATTTGTCTTTATCCTCCTTCAGCAATGCTGATAGCTTTTCAATGTATCAACAATCCATTCAAGAAATTCCTTTTCTTACTGAGGATGAAGAGCGTAAACTTGGTATGCGTCTTAAAAACGATAATGATTTAGAGGCAGCAAAAAAACTTATTCTTTCACACCTAAAACTTGTTATGAAAATTGCAAGATCTTATAGCGGTTATGGCCTCCCTCACTCGGACTTAGTTCAAGAAGGTAATATTGGCCTAATGAAAGCTGTTAAAAAATTTGATGTGGATCGTGGTGTAAGACTAGTATCGTATGCAATTTTTTGGATTAAAGCTGAGATACAGGAATACGTTGTTAAAAACTGGCGTTTAGTTAAGATGGCAACAACTAAAGCACAAAGAAAATTATTTTTTAATCTTAGAAGCCTAAGATCAAGCCTTCAACCTCTAGGACTAGAAGAAATAAAATCAATCGCAAAAGAATTAAATGTTAAAGAAGATGAAGTCCGTGAAATGGAATTTCGTTTCAGTGGGCAAGAAATGTCGATTGATTACTCAAATGATGATTCGGACGAGGATCAATTTCGTCCTATAGCTTATTTAAAAGATTTAGCTATGCAACCGTCAGAACAAATAGAGAAATTAGAAGCAGAATCAAATAATACAAAAAATCTAAAAAATGCACTTATGAAGTTAGATGACAGAAGTAGGGAAATTGTTGAAGCAAGGTGGTTAAAAGAAGATAAAACCGACACCCTCCATGAGCTTGCTAAAAAATACAAAGTATCCGCTGAAAGAATTCGGCAGATTGAGCAAAATGCTATGAAGAAAATTAAAGCGCTTATAACTTCAGTTAGCGTATAAAACTCAAACAGCTAAAATTTCTGCTAAAATTTAGTATTCAGTTTATTTAAAATTTAATGGCAAATACACCTTCCCCAAAAGAAATCAAACTTCATCAGCAATCAAAGCTTTTAGAGATACTATTCGATGATAATACGGGATGTAAATTGTCTTGTGAGATGCTCAGAGTTTATTCTCCCTCAGCAGAGGTTCAGGGTCATAGTCCGGAACAAGCAGTACTTCAAATTGGAAAAGAGGATATTAATATCACAGAGATAAATCCTGTTGGTAACTACGCTATTAAAATTAAATTTACTGATGGTCATGATACTGGTCTTTATTCATGGGAATATTTGCATCATTTAGCAAAAAATTATGATCAACTTTGGCTTGAATATATTGGAAAGCTAGATGTGCAAGGTATAAAGAGAAAAATCAGTTGAATCAAAAAAAAGATACTCATTTTGGATATGAGACCATTGCTAAAAAAGATAAAAGCGAAAAAGTTGGAGCAGTATTCAATTCGGTAGCAACCAACTATGACCTGATGAATAATTTAATGTCTATGGGTCTTCATCATTTATGGAAAAGTGTACTAATTGAAACAACCCCCTTAAAAAATAATGCAAAAATCCTTGATATTGCAGCAGGTACAGCTGATATTTCCATAGAATTTATAAACAAAAATAAAAGTTTCGAAATATTTCATACCGACATAAACCTAGCAATGCTAAAAGAAGGTAAAAAAAAACTTATCAATCGAGGTAAAATTATACCCTCAATTCTATGTGATGCAGAAGCACTACCTTTCCCGAATAATTATTTTGATTGTGTCACAATTGGATTTGGTCTTAGAAACATGACCAACAAAGAAAGGGCTTTGAAGGAGTTTTACAGAGTACTATGTCCAGGAGGAAAATTAGTAATATTAGAGTTTTCTAAAATATGGAGTCCTCTAAGAAAAATTTATGATAAATTCTCATTTAAAGTAGTGCCTAAGCTAGGTAAAATTTTTGCGAAGGATGAAGAAAGCTATCAATACTTAGTTGAATCAATAAGAATGCACCCAGACCAAAAAAAATTGGTTGAATTATTAAAGTCTGGAGGATTTGAAAGAACAAGCTTCATAAATTTATCAGCAGGAATAGTTGCAATACATAAAGGATATAAATTGTGATGAATGAAATAAAAAGAATTATTGCAAATCATTTATTATCGCAAAATGACTGGATGCAAAGTGACCTTATTAATCATAAGAATAAAATAGTAATAATTGAAATCTCAGGCTTCCAAATTATCCTTAAAGTAAAAGAAGATGGCCAACTTGAAATGATAAATGATAGTGAAGATTATGATTGCAGTATCAAGCTAACAGTAAATGATTTACTCGGTCAACTTATAAATAATAAAAATGGAAAAATTAGTATCGAAGGGGATATAGAATTAGCCAATAAAATTTCTCAGGTGCTAAAAAAAATTGAATGGAATTTGGAAGAGGATTTGACGAAATATATTGGTGATATACCTGCCATAAAAACAACTCAGGTATTAAAGAAAATAAAAAAAAATAGTAAAAAAAATATAAAAACCTTAACTGGCTCGCTAATAGAGTATTGGCAAGAAGAGAATAAAATTTTAACAAAGACAAGGGATGTGGAAATATTCAATAAAAAAATAGACAAGATTGTCGAAGACACTGAGCGACTAGAAGCAAGGATAATCAATATTATTGAAAGTATAAAGATATGAGTTTGTTTAGATTTATTAAAATAATATTTATAGTAACTAAATTTAGATTAGATGAATTTTTCCAATCGAAATCAATATTAGCATTTCAAATACTAATATTTCCGATTCGTGTTCTACAAAGTAATGATTTAAATAGAGCTACAAGATTGAGATTAGCCCTAGAACAACTTGGCCCAATCTTTGTGAAGTTTGGGCAAATGTTATCAACTAGAAGAGACTTAATTCCGCTGGATATCGCAAATGAGCTAGCAAAACTTCAAGACCAGGTTCCCCCTTTCGAATATTTAAAGGCAGAAATTTTAATAGAGAAATCATATGGAAAACCAATAAATGAAATTTTTAATAAATTCTCACAAATTCCAATTGCGAGTGCTTCTGTCGCTCAAGTACATTTCGCTGAGCTATTAAACGGTAAAAAAGTAGCTGTCAAAATTTTACGGCCTAATATCGAAAAATTAGTCAATAAGGACATTAAATTACTAAAAGTCTTTGCTTGGCTTTTAGAAAAGGTATGGGCTGATGGTAAAAGATTAAAACCAAGAGAAGTAGTTGATGAGTTTTCAAGGCATACGAGATCTGAGCTAAATTTACTTTTGGAGGCAGCTCATTGCAGTCATCTAGGTGAAAATTTTAAAGATAGAAAGTTATTAATTGTTCCTGAGGTATATTGGGATTTTTGTAATGAAAAAGTGATGGTAATGGAAAGAATGTCAGGGACTCCTATAAGTAAAGTTAATGAATTAAGAAAAAATAAAGTAGATATTCCTAAGTTAGCTAAAGATGGTGTTGAAATATTTTTTACCCAGGTTTTTAGAGATGGTTTTTTTCATGCTGATATGCATCCTGGAAATATCCAAGTAGCTGATGATGGAAGATACATAGCCATGGATTTTGGAATAATGGGATCTCTTGATGATCAGGATAAATATTATCTAGCAATAAACTTTGCTGCATTTTTCAAGAGAGACTATCATGCAGTTGCTTTGGCACATATTGAGTCAGGATGGGTGCCTAAGGAAACTTCAATTGATGACTTTGAAAATGCTATTCGATCTGTATGTGAGCCAATATTCGAAAAACCACTAAAAGATATATCATTTGGTAAATTGTTAGTAAGGCTATTTCAAACCTCACGTCAATTTAATATGGAAATTCAGCCGCAATTAACTATGCTTCAAAAAACATTGTTGAATGTTGAAGGCTTAGGTCGTGATTTAGATCCAAATTTAGATCTTTGGAAAACAGCACAACCTTACCTGGAAAATTGGATTTCAGAACAATATGGACCAAAAAGTCTCTTTAAATCTATCAAAAAAGAGTTCCCTGAATGGGTTAGTGTGGCTCCTAAACTTCCAAGATTAGTACATGCTTACCTTCAAAATGAAAACAATATTCGATACAATAATTTTGAGAGTGAAAAAGATAAGATTCTTAACGAAATTAAAAGTCTATTCAGTTATTTAAAAATTACTTCGGTATTCATTGGAATATTCTTAATTATAATAATTTATAATTATCTATTGTAGTGTTATTTTTGACATTTTTTACAATAAAAACTAGAACGCTGGCCTAACTTTATTTGAGTTATAAGAAATTCGCATTGAATACATTCTTTATTCTCCCTTCCGTAAACCTTGTGTTCATTCTGAAAGTAGCCGTTTTTACCGTTGACATCAAAAAAATCACTCATAGTGCTTCCACCCTTCTTAATGGCATCTTTAATTACATTCTTTATTGCTTTTACTAAGCTATTAACTTCCTTCATTGAAACTTTCTTAGATCTTCGTTGAGGCCTAATCCCTGAATAATAAAGAGCTTCACTTGCATAAATATTACCAACTCCTACTACTACATGGCTATCCATAATTGTATTCTTAATGCACTGCTCTTTATTCCTCAATCTGCTAAATAAATACTTAGCATCAAATTCTTTATTGAGTGGTTCTGGTCCTAAATTTTTAATTAGCTTGTGTTTGATAGGGTCTTCATCTGTCCATAAAATTGAACCAAACCTTCTAGGGTCACAATATCGTAAAATTATATTATTTTCTTTAAATTTAATATCTACATGATCATGTTTTTTTAAAGTTTCCTTAGAAGAAACAATACATAATCTGCCAGACATCCCTAAATGAATAATAAGAGTCCCGCTAGTAAACTTAGCAAGTATATATTTACCTCTTCGACTCAAATTTATAAGTATTTGATTTTTTAGTAATTTAGGTAGCTCTGGATCAATCGGCCAGCGTAATGAATAATTTCTTATAACTAATCCACTGATACTAAGATTCAGAAGTGGTTTTAGACCGAGACGGGTAACTTCTACCTCGGGAAGTTCTGGCACTAGTTTTCTTCTTTTTGTTGAACGTGAGGATTGAGCATTGTGAATCCTAAGTCGCCAGGAAAGTGGTATAAAAGTCCTTCGTCCTTCCTAAATAGAAGCAGTTCTGGAGATTCTTGAATTCTATAAAAATTTAATTTTTTATTATTTTGCAATAAGATGTCAAAACTTTTATAGCCTATTCTTTCATCCATTTTGTATGGCTCAACTGACTTTGCTGGAATATTGTTCCATGTCATGTCATACCATTCCTTAACATCAGATTGAACAATTGACATGTTTTTGCCTTCAACATTCCAAGTAGCATTACTATAATTTAATTTCAGACGTGAATCCTGCCATTGTTCAAGGCGAGAAAAATCAAAACTTTTAATTCTCTCAGACTTTGCGATAGGATTTTTTTCAATCAATTCTACTGGCATGAAAGAAGATGTTTCAGAATACCCACCACTAACAAGAAAAACATTATCTCTATACAAAACATATTGATCTTCATTTATTGGATTGTAAGTTCCAAATAAAAATACTTCTTCAAGGTTATCTCCTAAAAAAGTTATTTTTAAATTTGGCTGATTTAATCCATACTTTGACAAATCATCAGTAGTTAATTTTTCTAAACTTGATGAAGCCAACAAGGAAAGTATTCTATAAACATAGAGCTCGTCTGCTCTTGCATTATGAGGTGTCAACATCCTCCAATGATTATTAATTATCTTGAAGTGAGTACTTATTCTAGAAGGAAAATCTATCTTTAGCTCATTAAAATCTGAGAGCTTAAGTTTAGTTAACTCAAACCTTGCTGACTTAACAGGCTCCTTTTGAAAAATAGTCCAGGAATAAAAAAAAGTGACTAAAACCAAAAGTAATAATCCAATATTTATTAACCATCTTCTTTTCATCTACTTAAGCCTTTTTCCTTCTAAACCAAATAACAAAACCAGCTACAAAAAGAGCTAGAGGGATAAAGTATTGAAAACTATGAAAAATAGTCCATGCAAGAAATACAGACTTACTATCGTTTGGTATGGTTACGTTGACATCTTTGAGCGGCATAGGCTGTATTGTAATTAATTTTTCATCGCCAGCTAACCAATTGATTATATTAATCCCAAGATCAAGATTGCCCCCTGAGGTAATATAACTATTTGATAAAAAAGCAGAATTTCCAATAACAACTACCCTTTGTCCTTTTTCTTCAAATTTTCTATTAAAAGCGACTCCAATATTAATTGGGCCTTGTTTGTCCTTATTTTTATTAAAAATCAACTTCTGGTCTTTCTCTTTCGCAGATCCTGCAAGCCAGCCATTACCAGCAACCTCAATTAGTTTACTCACCTTCCAACCATTCTCAAATGTTCCTTTTGCACTTACTTCGTGCGCGCCATTAAATAAGGTCCTAAGCATAAAATTATTAGTTATAGGGTGGTCGCCATAGAAAGTTGCAAAAGAGACATTTTCATTAGCGCCAAATTGCGATGAAGAGGGATCTATTACTTTTCCTTTTGAAACATTTAAACCTAGATATTCAGCGACATTTTCAAGCCCTTTGAGATTATCATCATCCAATAACCAGAGAATGTTTCCCCCAGCTTGTAAATATTTAACAATTTTATTAGATTCAACCTTGCTAACATTAACCTGAGGACTGGCAATTACTAATAATCCACCTTGTTTTGGAACTTCATTTAAAACTGTTAGATCTGGATTTGAAAATTTAAATCCTTTTTTTTCTAACTGTTTACCAAATTCACCTAAGTCATTAGTTTTTACTCCTATTAAGTTCTTTTCCCCATGGCCATCTAAATACATGATTGGCTGCTCATTTGTTCGAGTTAATCTCACAAATAAATTAGTTAGGTCTTGCTCTGCAAATGGTGGGGAAATATGCTCAGACCTTTTTCTATACTCTACAATAACTTCCCCATCAGTCCTTATACCCATTTCCTGTGCTAATTTTGGTTCCTCAACTGGGCTTATAAATTTTATATTGATATCATTTTTTGCTCTTTGGAAGCGGGCTATAAAATTAATAATTCCCTGTCTAAAAGTATCCCCGTTGTTCACATCGTCTTTTGTTGCGAATATAGTTAGATTGATTGGGCCTGTCATATTTTCTAATACTTCAATACTTCCCTGGGTAAGTGTATTTCTATTTGCCTGAGTAATATCTTTTGTAAAAACAAATTGATTTGATAGGTAACCAAATAATGTTACAAGTAAAAGAAAAAATAAAACAAAAAACCAATTTTGAATTAATAGCTGCAATCTAAGTTTAGCGTTAATTTTCATATGAAATTACCCTCTTAACCTATCAGAATCTAAACGTCTAATAGTTAGGACTAAAAAAGTTGTAATAAATAAAATGAAGTAAATGATGTCTTTACTATCAATTACCCCTCTTGAAAAGGCTTGGAAATGCTTCATGAGGGAAATATAGCCAAACCAATGATTAGGTTGGCTTCCAAAAAACTTATCCAGACCCATTAGTGCAAATAAAGCAATGAAACTTAATATAGCCGCAATAATCGGTTGATTGGTTAATGAAGAAAAATATATACCTAAAGCAGAAAAGGCTGCTGCTAACAAAATTAATCCCAAGGAATTGGAGATTAGATAGCCAAAATCAATATCTGACCAAATATTTAAAGTTGAAAGCATTAAAAAAATATACCCGACTAAAATGCTTAGAAAAATAATTAGTCCCAAAAACTTTCCAACCACTATTTCAGTAAGTGATATTGGAGCACTAAATAAAAAAGGTAGGGTTTGACTTTTTCTTTCCTCGCTAATTAATCGCATTGAGAGAAGTGGGACTGCGAATAGCATAAGAAAAGATGCGATGCCGTAAACTGTTTGCCCTACAAATATTGTCACTCCAACTCGTTCTGCTGGTCTTATTGCTCCTGACATGACTTCAAAATAATTATTGACACCCTGTAAATAAAAACTTCCAAAAGCAAGCATTAATAAAGCCAAAATAATCCATCCCATAGGTGAGGCAAATAGACTTTTTAATTCTTTTCTAGCTACATTTATTATCATAATTAGGCTTCTTTAGTTTTAGTTATTTAATTTTTTTTAATGTCTGTACTTGAGTTAATTGGACGAATATATCTTCAAGGCTCGTAACGTGGGGAGCTATATAATAAAGACCCCAGCTTTCTTGAGCAGCTAAATAAACAATCTCTTCAGCTGGCAAATATTTATCTTTAAACTTAATTATAAACATACCTTCGACATCTTTCTCAACACTATCAACACCTTTAATATTTTTAAGTTTTTTTAATGCAGGGGGTTGAGACAATCCAACTAGGAGCTTATTTCCAAGTCTTTGCTGCTTTAGATCTTCAATAGATCCATGAAATACAAGCTCACCTTTTTCGATAATCTGAACGCGGTCACAAACCATTTCAACTTCAGGAAGTATATGAGTGGATAGGATTACGCTATGCTTTCTCCCAATCTCTTTTATTAATTTTCTAATCTCTCGAATTTGAATTGGATCTAGACCAACTGTTGGTTCATCAAGTATAACAATTTCAGGGTTGTGAATAATAGCTTGTGCAATACCAACTCTCTGTTGGTATCCATTAGATAAATTTTCAATCAACCGATTACTCATATGGGCTAAGCCGCACTTATCTTTTGCAGACTCCACAGCTTTGTGGATATAAGATGATTTAACATTATGAAAGCGTGCAGCGATAGTTAAAAACTCGTTCACTGTAAATTCTTTATACAAAGGTCTAATTTCAGGTAGGTATCCGATTAATGCTTTCGCTTGCTTTGGATTTTCAATAATATCTATGCCACATATCTTTACACCACCCTGAGAGGGAGCTAAATTACCTGTAAGCATTCTCATTGTAGTTGATTTACCTGCGCCGTTAGGCCCAAGAAAACCTAACACTTCACCTTTATTCAGATCAAATGATACATTCTTAACGGCAAAGTTGTCTCCAAATTGCCTAGATAAATCAATTGCACTTAATGTAGCTTCAGTCATTTACATTTCCAATATAATTATATGTAGGAGTCTATATGAAAAAGAAAGTTTAAATAAAATTAAATGAAACTGAATTATATTCAAATTCCTTAGTCTTTAAAACTTATATTACGAGATAGAATTTTAGTTTAAACTTATAACTAAATTATATAAAAAACTAAAATAATACTAAATGAATAAAATTACAATTAAAAACTTCTTTGTTTTTATACTTTTTACTTTCAGTGCCTTTGTTCATGCTGAAGTTCGGGGTAAGTTAGATAATGAAATTGGTAACGAAGTTTTCAATGAGAATCTTCCAGCACAGATATCAATAACAAATCCAGAATTTATTTATAAATTTTTATTGGCAGAGATTGCAACACAGAGAGGTGAACTTAACTCAGCTGGACATATTTACTTAGACCTTGCAAAGCTAACTAAAAACATACCCTTAGCAGAAAGAGCGACTAGAATTGCTGGTTCAGCTAGAAATGGCCGCCTGGCTATGGATTCTGCAGAAGTCTGGAGAAAGTTAGATAAGACCTCAATTGAGCCTCAACGCATACTAGCTGAGCTTTTTATAACAAGTGGTAACTTAGCCAAAGCAAGGCCGCTAATTAAAAAGCTGCTAGCTAAAGAAGACAAAACAAGGGGTGAGGGTTTTTTATATCTTAATAAAATTTTATCTCAGGTAGAAAACAAAAAAAATGCGCTTAGATTTATTCTTGATATCAGTGAACCATATTTAGACATTCCGGAAGCAAGGTTTGCCATTGCTCATGCGGCTTTTGCTTCTGGAAATAAAAAAATGGCTCTAAATGAATTGGAGAAAATTGAGTTAATAAATCCTAGATGGGAAACTGCGGCTCTCCTTAAGGGTTACATTATTGGTCAAGAATGGCCAGAGAAAGCCTTGGCCCACTATCAAGATTTTTTAAGAAAGAACCCAAAATCGAATGAAGTCAGACTGGAATATGCAAAAGCCTTAACCAACCTTAAGAAATTTAACGAGGCTAAAAAACAATTCTTAAAGTTAGTGAACAGTTCGCTTGCTTCTTCTGAAATAAGTCTTACCGTTGCTCT
Organism: uncultured Methylobacillus sp.; assembly: GCA_964585105.1. Lineage (GTDB taxonomy): Bacteria > Pseudomonadota > Gammaproteobacteria > Burkholderiales > Methylophilaceae > BACL14. Next base: position 2,277 of record CAZPCL010000004.1, on the reverse strand, counting down.
GTTAGCAATAGAATTGGGAGATAGTAACCTGGCTGAAAAATACTTTATGCAGAGTTTAAAACGTGGTTATCCCAAGCCCAGTCAGATTTATATTTATCTAGCAGGAATTTTTGATAACAGGGGTGATTTTGATGAAGCTCTAACCTGGCTAAAAAAAGTAACTAGTATTAACGATGAATACTTTATTGATTCTAAGATATTGATGTCTGAATACATTGCAAAGTATAATTCGGTTGACGCAGCCATCGAAATGTTAACTTCGTTAAAAAAGAAACGTCTTTCTTCTAGCGAAAGATTAATTATTCTCAGAAACAAAGCATCATTATTGCTAAGCGAAAAGAGAACTCAAGATGCTTATGATCTGATGATCAAGGCAGAAGAAGAATTTAAAGACTCTCCTGAGTTTAAATTTGACTACGCAATGATTGTAGAAAAGATGGGAAATACATTGATGATGGAACAACTTCTATTAGAGGCTATCAAATTAAAACCAAATTATGCAACAGCATACAATGCTCTTGGTTATTCATATGCTGATAGGGGTATTAAGCTTCAAAAAGCAAAACGCTTTATTGAGGTGGCTTTATCTTTCGAACCAAATAATCATTACATATTAGATAGCATGGGATGGATACATTTTAAATTAGGTAATCTAGATATTGGCTTACAATACATAAAGAAAGCATATGCAATAAATAAGGATCCAGAAATTGCTGCTCATCTTGGTGAAATTCTTTGGACTCAAGGGAAAAAAGATGATGCTGAAGCAGTATGGGAGAACTCTCTAAATCGCTACCCAAGCAATGAAGTTCTTAAAGAAACTACAAACAGATTAAGATAGCATTAAATATATGAGAATTATTTTAGTTTCTTTATTCTTACTATTCCTTACAAGTTGCTCATTACCCCTTTTAAAACAGGATACTCATAACTTATCATACGAAGAATATAAACAGACTTTAACAAAAAAAACTACCGAAAAATTTAAACTTATTGGAAAATTATCCCTTTTTATAGATCAAAAAGGGCAAACAGGTAAAATTTTATGGGGCTATCAAAACAATGTAGATTCCATTAGTATACTTAGCCCATTTAATACAAAAGTTGCAGAAGTTAGCCTAAATGAGCTAGAAAAAAAAATTAGTTTAAAATTTTCTAAAGGGAATAGCCGAAATTCTGAAGATCTAATATCTAAAATTTTTGGTAGTGAGGAAAGTGTATTTTTACTAAAAAAATTTATTACCAACCCACCAAAACAATTGGGCACCTTAGAACATATTACAATCCAATATAACAAGTGGGATGTTATTTACCAAGGTAATAAAATAATAAGAGGTCAGCTAATTCCAAATACAATTGAATTTAAGAAAAATAATATCAGTTTAAAAATTTTTATTATAGATTGGGTTTTATGAGAAATAAACAAGTATTAATAGATAATGGTTTTTCGAAATTTTCTGCCCCAGCTAAATTAAATTTATTTCTTAAGATAATCAATAAAAGAAGTGATGGGTATCATAACCTTCAAAGTGTATTTCAATTGATAAATTTACAGGATGATGTATTTATTAAAATTAGACATCAAGATACACAAATAAATGTCACTAACTCATCATTAGCAATCAAGCCAGAAAACGATCTTGCATTCAAGGCTGCGTATTTAATGTTATCCAATCAAAAACTTGGTGCTGATATTTTCATAAACAAAGACATTCCTATCGGAGCTGGGCTTGGTGGAGGAAGTTCAAATGCTGCAACAGTAATGATGGCTATTAACAAGCTAGCTAAACTTAATATAAGTAAAGCAGATTTACTAAAATCAAGCTTAAAATTAGGGGCTGATATACCATTTTTCATCAACGGTACTAATGCCTGGGTTGAAGGAGTTGGTGAGGCTTTATATGATATAAAAATACCTAATTCCTCCTATGTTGTTGTAGTCCCAAATTTAAGTATCAAAACAAAGGTGATTTTTAATGGTTTTAAATTGACAAATTCTGTAATTCCGTTGAAAATAGCGTCCTCTTACAAAGCTGCTGAACACGATTTAATTAAAAATGACCTTCAAGAAACAGTTATTGAAAAATATAAAAAAATGACTGTACTTTTAGATTGGATGAAGGCTTTTGGAAATGCTAAAATGTCAGGAACAGGTTCTAGTATTTTTATAAGAGTAAAAAATCTTAATATGGCAAAATCAATTAAAGAAAATTTACCGAGTTCTGTTAATTTTTTTATTGTTAAGGGGTTGTCGGTTCACCCTTTTTATTCAACCGA
>CAZPCL010000003.1:0-24254 GCA_964585105.1 uncultured Methylobacillus sp. | reverse complement strand
AGTGCTCACCTTATTATTATTATTCACAAAAATTAATTCTCTTGAGATTCTTCTATACTTTGATCAGTTTGAGAGTCTGATAGCTCTTTTGTTAAGGAACTATTTAACTCTGGTAATTCAGAAAGTGTCTTTAATGAAAAATCATTAAGAAAATACTTTGTTGTAGCATACAGAGAGGGTCTTCCTGGGACTTCTTTTTGGCCAATTATATCAACCCATTCTCTTTCAATAAGCTGTCTTAAAGTATTTGAGTTAAGAGAGACACCCCTAACTTTTTCAATATCTGCTCGCGTTACAGGTTGTCTATAAGCAATAATAGCGAGGACTTCCATTACAGCTCTTGAGTAATTAGGAGCTCGATCTGGAGTTAGTCGCATTAGAAAATCTGTAAAATTTGAATCTGCTTGAAATCGATATCCAGTTGCAACCTGGATAAGGCTCATTGATTTCTTTTGCCAATCATTTCTTATCTCATCCAGTAGCATTCTAATAGTTGATCTATCTGTTTTCTCAGCAAACAACTTTACGAGATCATCAATAGATAATGGTTGGCTACTTGTTAATAATGCCACTTCAATAACCTCTTTTAATTTATTTATTTGTGTCATTTAAACCTCACCTAATTGAAGGTATATAGGTGATGATGATGATTGTTGATTAATTTTAATCATTCCTTCTTTTGTTAACTCTAGAATTGCTAAAAAATAAACTACCAACTTAGGTATTGGTTCGCTTTCATAGTTAAAAAAAGAAGAGAACTCAATCAACTCTTTATTCCCCAACTTTCTCAAAATAAGTGTCATATGCTCCCTAACTGAAAGTTCAGATGTACTAATTTGATGTTGTTCAAATTGCTTAGCTCTTTTAAGTACATTTTTCCACGCTTCAAATAATTCATCAATAGACACGTCTGGATATTTAATCTCAGTTACTCTTTCAAAATATGATTGGGCAACCATTATATCTTTTCCAACCTGAGGTGTTTGACTAAGATTCTCGGCTGCATCCTTCATCAACTCATATTCAATAAGTTTTTTGACTAATTCTGCCCTAGGATCTTCTTCATCATCATCTTCAATTGACGGCTTTGGGAGAAGCATTCTTGACTTTATCTCGATCAGCATTGCAGACATTAAAAGATAATCAGCTGCCAACTCAAGTTTAATAACCTTCATTTTTTCTACATATTCTATATATTGCAACGTCAAATTCGCCATGGGAATATCTAATACATCAATATTATTTTTTCTAATTAAATATATTAATAAATCTAATGGCCCTTCAAATGAATCAAGATATATTTCTAATGCATTTGGTGGAATATACAAATCTTGAGGAAGTAATTCTATTTCTTCACCATAAACCTTAGCTAAATTTTTTATAATGGCAGTCATTAGAAATCTATTCCCATTTCTTCACGTACCTCTCTCATTGTGTCTTTAGCAATTTTTCTTGCCTTTTCACAACCATCTGCTGCAACACTTCTAATTAAATCTGGGCTATCTTTATACTGCTGTAATTTATCCTTATAGACTTCAGATTCTCTATTAAATGAAATCATATTAGATTCCTTATCTATTAATTTAAATTCTGGTTCTATAAGTATCATTTTACCACCGCCCTCTAAATACCCAAGGAGCCTCTCTTTATCACCAAGACTTAAGCCTTGCTCATCTTCAATGAGTGATTGAGCAGATTCCAAAACTTGCTCATCACCCTTTGCTAGATATGAAGCTCTTAATTCCTCATATAAATGGCTCTTCTTTGTTCCAAGTTTCTTTATGGCTAGTTTAGCTTTTTCTTGATAGCCAATATCTTTACCATATAAATTATTAAATTCTTTGACAATGTTAGAGGTTAATTTAACAAATGGTATTTCATTCTCAGCGCCTGATATTTGAGTAGCTCTGTAAAGTAAAACATCAGTGCTTTGCATTAAATCTTGCCCTAAATTACCTAATGTTAAAGCCTTATTTTCACCACCTTCTAAATTATTTATCTTACTAAACCAATTTATTGGGATGATCATTGATAATAGCGTAAAAATTTCTGTATGTTCTGGAATTTTAGATTGAATAAATATAGTTGCTTGGGCAGGATCTAAGCCACACGCTAGCCAGTCAATAATCATTTTTTCAGTAGTTTTTTCAATTAATTCTGGCTCAGAATTTCTTGCAACCAGAGAATTCAAATCAGCAACAAAAAATAAGCATTCACTTTCGTGTTGCATGCTTATCCAATTAGAAAGCTTTAAATCATATTCATTATTAAATAGATTTAAAGTTGGTTTGATACCAGAAACTATTCTCTCTATTGCCATTTTAAACGTTAACCTATTTAACCAAATATAGTAAAAATAATACTTTTACTTATATTTATTAGTGGAAATAATATACTACCGAGTACACCAGAAAAAAGTAAAAATATTATTATAAATAATCCATACCTTTCTAAGCTTTCTACATAACTTGACCATGGATAAGGCAATAAACTAACCGCAACCCTTCCACCATCAAGCGGAGGAATCGGCAGTAAATTTAACACCATTAAAATAAGGTTTATCTGAATTCCTGCTAAACACATTGCAGATAAAAAAATTATTGAATTTTGCGGGAAGAATTGTAACCTCGCAAATAAAAATGTCCAAAAAATAGCCATTAATAAATTAGAAAAGGGTCCTGCCAGTGCTACCCACATCATATTTTTTTTTGGATTACGTAAATTTGAAAAATTTACTGGCACAGGCTTTGCCCACCCAAATAATATACCTCCCAACATAATGGTTAGTGCTGGGAGTATAATTGTGCCGACTGGATCGATATGTTTAAGTGGGTTTAAACTTATACGACCTAAATAATGAGCTGTCATATCTCCAAAATATTTTGCAGCATATCCATGAGCCGCCTCATGAACTGTAATTGCAAATATAATAGGCATTGCATAGGCAGTTATTTTTTGAATTATTGTTAACTCTTCCATATACACCTATTCTAAAAATTTTTTATTCATTTATTTGAACTCTTTTATACCTATTGCTGTTCTAATTTCTTCAATTACAGGTGTTGATATGCTCAATGCTTTTTTTGCACCCTCCTTGAGCATTTTTTCAATATAGCTTTTATCTTGAGTAATTTTCTCGTATTCACTTCTAAAAGGTTTAATTTTTTCATCCAGTAAATTAAATAATTCTTCCTTGGCTGTGCCCCAAGCTATTCCGTTTTCATATTGTTTATGCAAATTAAGGATCTCATCTTCACTTCCAAATGCTTGAAAAATTTTAAATACCGAACAGTCAGTCGAATCTTTTGGAACACCAGGCTCAAGTGAGTTAGTTTTAATCTTCATTATTGCTTTTCTTAATTTTTTTGATGTATCGAAAATAGGAATAGTATTGTTATAACTTTTACTCATTTTTCTTCCATCAGTACCTGGTATTATTCCTTTTTTTTCATCTATCATTGCTTCTGGAACTGACAAAATATCTCCATAATAGTGATTGAATCTAAGAGCTATATCTCTTGTCATTTCTATATGTTGTTTTTGATCTTGTCCTACAGGTACTATATCCGCCTTGAACATCAAAATATCAGCTGCCATTAAAATAGGGTAGTTATAAAGTCCCATGGTAATTCCTTTATCAGGATCAACTGCATTATCATTTTCTGCAACAGCTGCTTTGTATGCGTGTGCTCTATTCATCAAACCCTTTGCAGCTAAGCAATTAAGGATCCATGTTAGTTCAAAAATATGAGGCACATCTGACTGCCTGTAAAAAGTAACTTGTTCGGGATTTAATCCACAAGCTAACCAACAAGCAGCGATTTCAAAGCTAGATGAATGCGTTAAATCTGGATTTATATTTTTTATTAATGAATGATAATCTGCTAAAAATAAAAAACTTGAAACACTTTTTTCTTTACTAGCTTCGATTGCCGGAAGAACAGCTCCTGACAGATTTCCTAAATGTGGTAAGCCACTTGTGGTAATACCAGTAAGAACTCTTTTTTGATTATTATGATTTTTTTCGCTCATTCGTTATTATCTCAATATATTATTTAATTAAAATTATACTTTATATCTTTACAAATAAGGCAGAGAGCGAGGGAAGCAATGCATTATCCATCCTTATCTATGACGACTTATAAAATGTAATTAAAATTTTATGTTTATCTCTAATGAATATCGTTGATTACATTTAGCCATTTTGACCAAATAGGTCTGCATTGGCTGGGTAATTCTCTAACAAAGCCTATCTCTCTGTGCGATATACCAGGGCCATGAAAATCTGAACCACATGAGGCTAACAGATTATACTCTTTTGCAAGATCAGCAAAATATTGAGATTGTGAAGGATCTTGACTTCCAGACATAACTTCAATACCCGCTCCACCAAAAGCTTTAAAATCAGTCATAAGTGCTGGGTATAACTTTTTACCTAAATCATATCTACCTGGATGTGCTATTACCGCATCACCTCCAGCATCTTTAATCCATGTGACTGCGTTTTCTAATGACGCCCACTCATGATTAACGTAACCAGGTTTACCTGGAGTTAAAAATTTTTTAAACACTTTTTTAATATCTTTTGCATGTCCTTGGGATACTAAAAATTGAGCAAAATGAATCCTACCTATAGCCCCTCGCTTTGAAAATCTCTTGGCACCCTCTAATGAATTAAAAATTCCTGCCATGCCTAAGCTATGCGACATTTTTTGAGCTCTAACATCCCTCCCTGATCGTATATCTCTTAACCCATTATTAAGATTGATATTGGAAGAATCAAAATTAAGTCCCACTATATGAAGTGTACGCTTTCTCCAAGTCACTGAAATCTCAACTCCATTAATAAAGATTAAATTAAGCTTTTTTGCCATTATACTGGCCTCTTTGAGTCCCCCAATGTCATCATGATCCGTTAGTGCTAAAGCTTGAACGCCTCTTTCTGACGCATAAGATACTAACTCTGTAGGCGTAAAAAGTCCGTCAGATATAGTAGAATGTGAATGGAGATCTATGTTTTGGGTAGTCATTAGTAATGTAGATTATATTAGTAATTTATTGATCGGGATAGGTAAACTTTTAATTATGAAATTTTTATATGAATTATTGCCAGTTACACTCTTTTTTATTTTTTATAAAATATATGATATTTACACAGCTACAGCAGTATTAATGGCTGCTACCTACATACAGATATTGCTTGCTTACGTAATTAAAAAGAAAGTTGAAAAAATTCTTATTTTTACTGGAATAGTAATAACAATCTTTGGCGGGATGACTCTATTCTTCCAAAATAATGCTTTTATCATGTGGAAGCCATCAATTATATATTGGGCTTTTGCGCTAGCTATTCTAATTACTGAAAAATTCTATGATAAAAATTTAATAAAGATGTCACTTGGCTCACAAGTAAAAATTGAAAATAAATATTGGAAAAACTTATCAATAGCCACTGCTTTATTTTTTTTCTTCCTTGGAGTTCTAAATATTTATATTGCTCAAAATTTCTCTGAGGATACATGGGTTAATTTTAAATTATTTGGAACAAGTGCATTACTTTTTGTCTATATAATTTTTATTACTTTATATATATCTAAAGTTAATAAGGTATAAAAATATGTGGTATTGTATTTACGCTAAAGATTCTCCAAATAGCCTAGAAAAGAGGCAGTTAAAAAGGCCTGAGCATTTAAAAAGACTTAAACTTTTACAAGATATGGGTAGACTTCTTTTAGCAGGACCTTTTCCTCAAGTTGACTCAGAAGATCCTGGGTCTGAAGGATTTTCTGGTAGTTTAATCATTGCAGAATTTGACACGCTTACAGCAGCTCAAAAATGGGCTGATGATGACCCTTTTTTTCATTCTGGAGTTTATGAAAGAATTGAAGTTAAACCATTTAAAAAGGCCTTACCATAAATGATTGAAGAGCAAATAAAACAAAGATTAGCTTATCTAAAGCCTACTTTTTTTAGCTTAGAAGACGAAAGTGCATCACACGTTGGACATGCTGGTAATACTGGAGGAAGTCATTTTAATATTAAAATAATTAGTGAGCAGTTTGATGGCAAATCGAGAATGGAAAGGCACAGAATAATTTATGCGGCGCTAGGAGATTTATTTGAAAATAAAATTCACGCCTTAAGTATTAAGGCTTCTACAGCAGCAGAAGAGCAATCATCATGAAAAATATAATCTTCTTGTTATATTTTTGTTGTTTTATAAATCTATCTCATTCAGATGAAAAAGACGTTATTGTAAATGATGTATTAATAAACAAAAATCTTATTCAATACATAAAAAATGAAGTTAAGAAGGAAGGGATAGATATAACTGAGAATATGGAAAAAAATATCATCAAGAGACTTATTGATCTTGAGCTGATATATCAACAAGCTAAAATGGATGGGCTTACGAGTCAATCAGAATTTTTATCTAAATCTGAATTAGCATTTAAAGAATTAATATATACAACTTACCTACAGAAATTCATAAAAGAAAATAAAGTATCTCAAAAAGATATTAAAAAATCATACGACGAATTTATTACTGGCTTTAAAGAAAAAGAATATAGAGCAAGTCATATTTTAGTAAGAACAAAAAATCAAGCAGTAGGCATTATCAAAAGTCTAGCCAGAGGTGGTGAGTTCAAAGAATTAGCTAAGATAAATTCTATCGATGAGCAATCAAAAATTAGCGGTGGTGATTTAGGCTGGTTTTCTGCACAAGATATGGTTGAATCATTCTCAACTGCTATAAAAAAATTAGTTCCTAATGAGGTAACTGACAAACCAGTTCAGAGTCAATTTGGATGGCATATAATCAAACTAAAAGAAGTTAAGCCAGCCCCTCCTCCATCTCTAGATGAGAAGATAGATGATATTAGAAATATGCTTAAGAAATCTAAACTAAAAAAATATCTTGATGATTTAAGACTGACTGCAGATATTAAAAATTAGTATTGGTATCTTTTATATTGCATTGATTTTATTTATTGCAGCTAAGATTTTTTTAGCGTCGCCTTTAATTTTTCCTGTTGGAACAAGTGATGGCCATAAACTTGATAGGTCTTCTATTATTTCTAACGCTTTATTTCTTTTTGAGACTTGAAGTGCGTTTAATGAATTAGCTTCCTCAAGAATATTTTTTGCTACCGTTGTAAATCCAAGAGCATCCTGATACTCAAATTTGTTCTCAACATTCCCATCAACAATTCCAATTGCATATTCTTCAGCAGCAATTGCTAATAAAGCATTCACTAATGCAATCTTTTCATTGAATGTATTATGTTCAATACCTACAAATTTTTCATTTTGACCAATCGTATTTAACAATACTTCATACTTCTTAGAAACCATCTTAAAGTCTTCATTACTCTCTACTGAAAGAGCTAAATTTTCTAATTCAACCGCAAAACCTTTCGCTTTTTTAGCTTCAAAAGTTGGGATCATAGCTGAATATAATTCACTCTTTGGATGTTTCATATGTCTTTTAGCATTTTCAAAATATTTGCTCTTATATAGTTCAATCCCAACATGGAGATGCCCTCTAACTAAACCAAGATGAGTTAAGTATGTAAGATCATCTTTGAAAACTATTGATGAGGAATGGTCCTGGCCTTCATTTGAGCATCCAGCCAGAAAAAATAATGCAATAATTAATAATTTTTTAATGGTACTTTCTCCTTAGTGTAATAATATTTTATTTTTTCTTGAAATAGAATTTTTGCCACATATGCAGTCCAAAAATCAGGGATAAAAGCCATAGAATAACTTCTGCCCAATTTGGATTACTATTGTAGCCAACGAAACCTTTTAGGAAAACTCCAACCCTACCTTTATCGTGAAGGATGTGCGTATACATATTTTTATTATTTATATTATAAGAGTAAAGAATTGAATTAGCACCTTTTGGTAATTCTAAAGTTGGTTTTAATATATCCCATACTCTAGTAATTTGTTTTTCCTCTTGTAACCCAACCATTTCTAGATGATTACCTTTAACAACAAACTCTTCAACTTCATGAGTCCCAAAAGCAACCATACCTGAAGCAAATATTGCCAACATAAGTGTTGTACCTTGAAAGAATAAACGTAGATTAACTCTTCTCCCTTGAATAACTATTCCATAGCCAATCAATAAAGCAAGAATTAATCCACCAACAAACCCAATGTATGAGAATGTGCCTGACATAGAAAAACTCCCGAGAAGAAATAATGCTGTTTCGAACCCTTCCCTCAGAATTGCAAAGAAAACTAAAAAAAATATACCCCACCCTGAGGCAGAAAGTGCTTGATTAGCTTTTTTTTCCATGCCTTCTTTTTTACTAACATGCTTTGATAGCCAAAATATTACATACCATAATAAACCTGCAGTAATATACATACTAATACCTTCAAATAAGGCACTAATAGACTCATTCCCTATCGACTCTTTTATATAGCTTAATGAGATAGCAACAACTACGCTAGCTGCTATGGCTGAAAAAACTGCAAGCCATAACTGTTTCATTTCTTTTTTTAAATTATTCTTTTCTAACAATAAATAAATTATTCCAACTATTAGACAAGCTTCAAGACTTTCTCGAAAGACGATTATAAATTCATTCAATGTTTTAACCTTAAATTTTTTATTCGAAATTATTAACTAATGCTATTCTAAATAAGAATCATTCTTATTACAATAAGTTATTTCTTTTAATTGAGTAAAAAATATTATGGTTAATAAAATCTCAACTATAATTGCTAGAATGCAAAAAAATATAATTACCTCCTTTATCGGCCCCAAAATTTATTCAGAATTTAGAAAAGTGGCTTTATTAAATAACAAAGACATAGCTTTGTTGGGGATTAAAGATATTACTTCATCTTATCTACATATAATAGAGAGTAAAAATAAATTATCTTCTAAAGATAAAGAGGTTGTTAGGCAAATATTAACTTATGGTGATAATACCAAAGAGCCAATGCCGCTTGAAAATATAATTTTTATCTCGCCAAGGGTCGGCACAATTTCACCATGGAGTTCACGAGCAACAGATATTATTCAGCATTGTGGAATTGATATTATAAGAATTGAGAGAATTAAAACTATCTCCTTTGAAACAAAAAATGATATTCCTTTAACTGAAAATGACAAACAAGTGCTTGGCAATTTATTGTTCGACCGTATGACTGAATCACTCTTCCTTAATCAAGATGATATTAATAGTCTTTTTACTCATCATAGCCCCAAACCTCTGAACCATATTGATATCATAAGTCAGGGTATTTCTGAATTAAAAAGTTTTAATATATCTCAAGGTTTAGCATTGTCGGCCGATGAAATAGATTATTTATTTAATTACTTTTTTTCGGAGAAAAGAAATCCAACTGATGCTGAGTTAATGATGTTTGCTCAAGCTAATTCTGAGCATTGTCGGCATAAAATATTTAATGCAAGTTGGATTATAGACAATAAAGAGCAATCAGAATCATTATTTTCTATGATTCGAAATACGCATAAAATATCCCCACAAAAAACTATCGTAGCTTATTCAGATAACTCTTCAATTATTGAAGGATCAGTTATTAATAGGTTCTACCCAGATGGTTATGGGGAATACTCTGCTCATAGTGAGCTCACTCATTATATTATGAAAGTCGAAACACATAATCACCCAACAGCAATATCACCTTTTTCTGGAGCGGCTACAGGAGCAGGTGGTGAAATTCGTGATGAAGGAGCAACAGGGAGAGGTTCAAAACCAAAAGCAGGGCTAGCTGGTTTCTCTGTGTCTAATTTAAGGATCCCTAATTTTATTCAATCTTGGGAAAAAAATAATATTGGCAAGCCCGACAGAATTGCTTCTGCTTTGAAAATAATTATTGACGGGCCAATTGGAGCTGCTTCATATAATAACGAATTTGGAAGACCTAATATTTTAGGTTATTTTAGAACGTTAGAATATAAAATTCAGGATAAGAATTTTGGATACCATAAACCTATTATGCTTGCTGGTGGAATCGGAAGCATCAGTGGAATCCATACCCATAAAAATAAATTAAGAGAAAATAATCTACTTATTCAGCTAGGTGGTCCAGCCATGTTAATTGGGTTAGGTGGTGGAGCAGCCTCCAGCATGAAAACTGGTGTGAATGCTGAAAATCTTGATTTTGCTTCGGTCCAAAGAGGAAATCCTGAGCTTCAAAGGCGCGCTCAGGAAGTCATTGATCGCTGTTGGGAATTAGCCGACAAGAATCCAATACTAAGTATTCATGATGTAGGTGCTGGAGGTTTATCGAATGCTTTCCCTGAATTAATTCATGATGGCGGTATGGGAGCAATTATGAATATTCGCTCTATAAAAAATGAAGAGCCAGGAATGTCCCCTAAAGAAATCTGGTCTAACGAGTCTCAAGAGCGCTATGTTTTAGCCATTGATGACAGTCAATTAAAAATTTTCGCTAAGATTTGCGAGAGAGAGCGATGTCCTTTTTCGGTTGTGGGAAAGGTTACGGAACAAAAAATTCTTAAAGTTGAAGATAGTCTTCTTAAAAAGAATATTGTTAACATGGATCTTGCTGTACTTTTAGGTAAACCGCCTAAGCTCACTAAAAATATTAGCTCAGTATATAGTTTAGAAATAGAAAAAGTGGCTCTTGAAGTTAGCCTTGAAAGTGCAATTGTTGAAGTGCTTAAATATCCAAGTGTAGCAAGTAAAAACTTCTTAATTACAATAGGAGATCGATCGGTTACTGGTTTAATTGCTCAAGACCAAATGGTAGGTCCATGGCAAATACCAGTATCTAATGTTGGGGTAACAAAGAGTACATTTGATTCGATCAAAGGTGAAGCCTTTGCGATAGGTGAAAAAGCTCCGATTGCTTTAACTAATGCAGCAGCATCAGCAAGAATGGCAACGGCTGAAGCCCTCACAAATATTGCAGCAAGTGCTATTGAAGACATCAGCCTTATTAAGCTATCAGCTAATTGGATGGCAGCATCTGGGACAGACCATGAAGACCATGAATTATTTAATGCTGTAAGGTCCATAGGAATAGAGTTGTGTCCTACCTTAGGGATTAGTATTCCTGTGGGGAAAGATTCGATGTCAATGCAAACTACCTGGGGTGAATCTGAAACTAACACTGTAACCTCTCCTTTATCAGTGATCATTACTGCATTCAGTGAATCTTATGATGTTAATAAGACTTTAACGCCGCAATTAATTAAAGATACCAACAGTAGTTTAATTTTAATAGATTTAGGGGTTGGAAAAAATAGAATGGGTGGATCTGCATTTAACTTAGTCAACAATATTACTAACATTGAGGTCCCTGACCTGGATAGTCCTGAGCTAATTAAAAATCTCTTCAAAGGAATTCAATTTTTAAATAAAAAAAATAAATTATTGGCCTACCATGATAGATCTGATGGTGGCTTAATTGTTTCAGTACTTGAAATGGCTTTTGCCGGCCACTGCGGAGTTAAGTTAGAGTTAGAAGTGAAGAAGTCAATTCTTGAATTTTTATTAAATGAAGAATTGGGCGCTGTAATTCAAGTAGCTAATGAAGATATACAGTTTGTTCAAGAATACTTAATCAAAAAATTAGGCTTGTCTGCAATGATTATTGGCAGTCCAACAATTGACCATAAAATTTCAATTACTAATAATGATTCATCAATATATTCCTCAACAAGAAGTAAACTTCAGCAAATTTGGGCAGAAACTAGTTTTAGAATTCAATCCATCAGAGATAATCCAAAGTCAGCAGAAGAAGAATTCGATCTGATCTTAGATGATTCAAACCCCGGTATTACGCCTAAGATTAGTTTTAAAATTCCATCCAAAATAAATACTTCTAAATCAAAGCCAAAGATTGCCATCCTAAGAGAACAGGGTGTTAATGGTCACAGCGAAATGGCTGCAGCATTCTCTTATGCCAACTTTGAGGCCCATGATGTTCATATGTCCGATATCCTTAGTGGAGAAAAAAGTCTAAAGGATTTTCATGGGCTTGCTGCATGCGGAGGCTTTTCTTTTGGAGATGTTTTAGGTGCAGGTGAAGGTTGGGCAAAATCGATTCTTTTTAATGATAAATTACGCGATGAATTCCAAGCATTTTTCGAAAGGAAAGATACTATTGCACTAGGAGTATGTAATGGATGTCAAATGATGAGCAACATAAAGGAAATTATTCCTGGAGCAGATTTATGGCCCAAATTTATTAAAAATGAGTCTGAACAATTTGAAGCACGATTTGTGATGGTTGAAATTACGAAGAACAATTCTTTATTTTTTGATGGAATGATAGGAAGTATGTTGCCGGTTGTAGTTTCTCATGGCGAGGGTCGCGTTCAATTTTCTAGTAACGACCATCTAATTCTAAATGAATCATCTAACTTAATATCATTAAAATATGTAGATAATTACCATCAGGGAACTTTAATGTACCCAATGAATCCAAATGGGTCTCCTTATGGAATAACCGGGTTAACTAGTTCAGATGGGAGAGTTTCTATTATGATGCCTCATCCTGAAAGAGTATTCAGGACTGATCAAAATTCATGGCACCCAAAAAAATGGGAAAATTTTGGTCCTTGGTATAGAATGTTTGCCAACGCAAACAAATTTTTCATTTAATTGAAGGAAATATTATGAAAGTTTTATCTGGATTACTTGCAGTTTTTATAGCAACTTTCTCAATGAATGTGATGTCACTCAATGATGAGCAAGAGCTTGAATTCACAGGAGCAGTTAATATAGGGGATATTAAAACCGTAAAAAGATATGTGGAGACGACAGATGTTAAGATTGATGATAGCTACTTTGCATGGACCCCATTTCTTATGGCTGCAGCTAAGAATCAATTAGAAGTGATGAAATATCTTGTGAGCAAAGGAGCAAATATAACCTACACTCATCCAATAACTAAGTTTAATGCACTGCATCATGCAGCGTTTAACGGAAGTCAACTGATGGTCGATTATTTAATAGAAATTGGAATTGATAAATCAAAAAAACTCAGGGGTGATGTTTCATTAATAAGAGCATTAAAAGAAGACCGTAAACCTAAAATGGCAAACTATCTTTTATCTATTGGATTTGTAGATGATGGTTGTCAAGAAAAAAAATGCTTTTAAATTAAGTTAAGAGAAAAAGCATAATTAAAAGGTCAATTTTTAAATTGGCTTTTTTTTGTACTTTTTTTATTAAAATGGCGCGGTAGCAGAATGTTCATGCGAAGGCTTGCAAAGTCTTAGATGTTGGTTAAATTCCAACCCGCGCCTCCAATTATAATGTTCAATTCAACTTATCATACAGAATCAAATGGTAACAACCTGATGGTTAATTATTGGGTTAGTGATATAAATGTAATTATAGAAAAATACCAATTAGAAATTATGAAAAAATGAACTTAGAAAGTTTGTTCCAAAAAAATCGTAATTCTCTTAAACTAGTTGTATGAGGACCATACTTAAATGACAAAAAATATAATTATTTTTAGCTCAATGTTTTTTTTGATTTTTTCTGTGTATTCAGACGAAATTTTTAGTAATTATAAGAAATATGATTTGACTAAAACAAGATACAAGTTAGATTTAATTGCAAAAGAACTTGAATATCCCTGGGCATTAACGTTCATCGATGAGAATCATTTGATTATTACAGAAAAGAGTGGTGGTATTTATAAAGTCAATATAAGGACGGGTAAGAAGCAAGCAATAAGGCATAATATTCAGAATATTAGCTATGAAGGAAGTAACGTAGGTTATTCACAAGGTGGCCTTTTAGATGCCTACTTTAATAGTGCGGATGGTTTTATCTATTTTACTTATAGTCATGATTTTAAAGAGCTAATGCTTAATAAAAAACCAAGTAAAGCATCTAGTACAGCTATTGCCAGAGGAAAATTAGTTGGTAATGAGATTAAGGAGTTGGAAGTTTTGTTAGTTTCAAAACCAAAGCAACAATCCAACAAGCATTTTGGTTCAAGAATTTCTATTAAAAATGATATGCTTTTTGCAAGTTTTGGAGAGAGAGATAAAGGTATGATTGCTCAAGATCCAACTAAGCACCCAGGGAGTATAATTCGAATTAAAACTAATGGAGAAATACCTAAAGATAACCCAAAATTTATAGGCAAAGACACATGGCTTCCTGAAATCTATACTATTGGTGTAAGGAATCCTCAAGGTATAACTATCTCACCTCATGATGGAGAAGTTTATTTTTCGAATCATGGACCTCGTGGAGGAGATCATATTGGAAAGGTCAAATCTGGTGCAAATTACGGCTGGAAAGATATTGCATGGGGTGGTTCTGAATATTCTGGGTTTAGTATTGGAAATGAACCATTTAATGAAAAATATGATAAACCAATTAAAACTTGGGTACCTTCAATGGCTATTAGCAGTATTCAATTTTACCAAGGAGATGTTTTTCCTGATTGGCAAGGTGACTTGATTGTATCCTCATTGAGCGGAAAAAGTCTCATTAGGTTAAATTATGAAAATAATAAAATTGTAGGTGAAGAGACTATTTTTAGAGATAAAATTGGACGTATTAGAGACTTTGAAATTGATAAACAAGGTAATATTTTCCTTGTGAGTGATAGCTACAAATCAAAATTATGGAAACTAAGTAAATAGAATATTTTATTAAAATTTTATGGAAGGTAAAAATGAAAAAATTCACGGTAGTATTTTTTTTATTAGCATGTACAGCAAATATAAGCTTTTCTCATGAGGTTATATATGAAGGATTAAGTAAACCAGAGTCTGTTGCAGAAGGCTCGGATGGCTTCATCTACGTTTCTGAAATAGGAGAAATGGATAAAGACGGCGATGGAAAAATAAGTAAAATTGATAAAAAAGGGAATATCACTCCATTCGCAACAGGTCTTTACGACCCAAAAGGCATCGTGTTTTATAAAAATAAACTATATGTGACTGATAGAGATGTAATCATTGAGGTTAACACTGATGGGACATGGTCAGTTTTTGGTTCAACAATGGCTTTTCCAAAAACTCCTGTTTTTCTTAATGATATTGATGTAGATCCTGATGGGAATTTCTATATTACAGATACTAGTAATTTTGAAACAGGTGGAATCGTATTTAAAATGAATCTAGCAGGAGATATTACCGTTCTTTTTGACGAGACAACAAAGAATACTAAAGCACCAAATGGAGTTTTACCTATCGGCAATAATAAACTCTTGTTGTTAGATTGGGGTGGGGAATTATTTGAAGCAAATATTAAATCCAAAAAAATTAAAAAATTAGGGGAAGGTTTTCTAGGTGGTGATGGCTTGGCTATCAAAAATGGGGATATATATATAAGCAGCTGGAAAGAAGGAAAAGTCTACAAATTTAAAGATGGTAAATCAAAAGTTATACTAGATGGGTTTGAGGCTGCTGCAGATATTGCTTTAAGCAAAGATAAAACACATTTAATTATTCCCGATATGAAAGCAGGAACTGTGACAATGTACCCTATAAAATAAAATTTTTTTAATAATATAACATCCTTATAGAAAAGCTTTATACACATTATATAAAATCGTTTATGCATTCTGATATCATATTACATTAGGGAATAAAATCGAAAGAGTGTAAATGAATCTTCATGAGTATCAAGCTAAAGAATTGCTGAAGGCTAATGGAATAAATATTCCAAAAAGTAAAGTTTCTCATAGCGTAAAAGAAACTCATGCTATTGCTGAGCAATTTAATTCAAATCTTGTAATAAAAGCACAAATACATGCGGGCGGAAGGGGTAAAGCAGGTGGGGTTAAGGTAGTGAAATCAGCAGAAAATGCCAAAAACTTTGCCTCTTCTATTTTTGGAAAAAACCTCATAACACTTCAAAATAAACCGCACGGCCAACCTGTAACTAAATTATTAATTGAAGAGACAATTTTAATAAAGAAAGAATTGTACTTTTCAATTTTAATAGACAGAGAATCAGAATCTATAGTAATAATAACCTCAAAATTCGGTGGTATGGATATAGAAGAGATAGTTAGTGAAGATAAGAATTCTATCGTTAAAGAATATTTTACAATTACCCAAAGCTTAACTCCCCAAAAAATTGAGAATTTAGCAACTGGGCTTGGCATAGATGTAAAATTATTTTCAAAATTTGAAAAATTTCTCACTTCTTGCTTTAGATTATTTAAAGACTCAGATTTGTCCCTTCTTGAAATAAATCCATTAGTTATTTCAGAAGATAATGAAATTGTTGCTGTAGATTGTAAAATCATTCTGGATGATAATGCTAGGTTTCGTCATAAAGAAATAAGCGAGGCTTATGACTGGTTACAAATTGACAAAAAGGAAGCAGAAGCCTTTCACGAGGGGTTAAGCTATATTGCCTTAGAGGGGAACATAGGTTGTATGGTAAATGGTGCCGGATTAGCTATGGCAACAATGGATTTAATTAAGATATCAGGGGGGCTTCCTGCAAACTTTTTGGATGTTGGTGGTGGTGCCACGTCAGAAACCGTAAGTAAAGCTTTTAAAATTTTACTGTCAGATAAGAATGTTCGTGTTGTTTTAGTGAACATTTTTGGTGGGATTATGAGGTGCGATATTATTGCTGAAGGAATAATCTCTGCTGTTAAGGAGGTGGGTGTAAAAATACCAATAGTTGTTCGCTTAGAAGGAACAAATGTTAGGCTAGGCAAAGAGATTTTGAGAAAAAGCAATCTAAATATTATTTCTGCTGACAGCCTAACAGATGCAGCAAAAAAATCAGTTGAACTCACAATTTGATAAAGTACATATGTCTATTCTTATAAATAAAAATACAAAAGTTTTATGTCAAGGTTTTACAGGGAAACAAGGGACATTTCATAGCGAACAATCAATTAAATATGGAACTCAAGTTGTAGGTGGAGTTACCCCTGGAAAAGGCGGCTTAACTCATCTTGAGCTACCAGTTTTTAATACTGTTAAAGAAGCAATTAAAGAAACTGGTGCAAATGCAACAGTGATCTATGTCCCACCAATGTTTGCTATGAATTCTATTTTAGAGGCAAGTGATGCTGGCATTGAGATTATTGTCTGTATTACTGAGGGTATTCCAGTAGCTGATATGTTAAAAATAAAACAAATAATTGAGCCAAATAATACAATCTTAGTTGGGCCAAATTGCCCAGGAATTATTACACCTGGTGAATGCAAAATTGGAATTATGCCAGGAGATATTCACAAACCAGGCTCAATTGGTATAGTATCAAGATCTGGAACTCTTACATATGAAGCTGTACATCAAACTTCAATGAATGGATTAGGCCAAACAACCTGTGTTGGTATTGGTGGGGATCCTATAAAAGGGCTTAATTTTATTGAGTGCTTAAAATTGTTTGAAAGTGATCCCTATACCAAGGGCATTATAATGGTAGGGGAAATTGGGGGCTCGGATGAAGAACTTGCTGCTGAATTTATATCTAAAAATATCACGAAGCCAGTTGTTGCATATATTGCAGGCTTAACTGCTCCAGAAGGTAAACGAATGGGGCATGCTGGAGCAATTATTTCAGGTAATTCTGGAAAAGCAATCGATAAAATAAATGTATTAAAAAAGTCAGGCGTCTGGATTTCAGAATCTCCAGCAACCATGGGGCAAGTTATGGCTCAGGCATTAAAAAAAGAAAAATAGCTAATGCGATATATTCTTAATATTCTGTTTATATTAATTTCAATAAATATCTCACAATTATATGCCGAAGAAATTCCATATTTATTAACTGCCTCTGCGAAGGGTGATATTGAGACTGTCAAAGCTATCATAGAAAGTGGTGGGGACCCAAATACAATGGATAAAGATAATATTAATGCTCTCATGTATGCCTCAAGAAAAAATAAAGTAGAAATTGTAGAATACTTAATATCCAAAGGTGCGGATGTAAATAATATTGAAAATGATGGCTGGACAGCATTAATGTTTGCTGCAAAAAAAAATTATACTGCAACTATCAAAACTCTTCTTAATAATAATGCAGATCCAAAAATAACTGATCCAGACGGTTGGTCTGCTTATGGTTTAGCTGCAACGTCTGGTTATTATGAAACTATTGACTTACTTCTTAAGGGAGGTATTGATCCAAACAGTAGAAATAATTCAGGCTTAACAGTATTAATGTTGGCATGTAAAAGTGGAAATATTAAGACTATTGAAATATTAATTAATAATGGAGCAAAACTTGAGTTAAAAGATAGGTATGGAAAAACAGCTTTAATTCATGCTGCAGCTAACGGTAATGAAAATGCTATAAATCTTCTTATATACAGAGGCGCAAAAGTTGATATTCCTGACAAATCTGAATGGAGTCCGTTAATGTGGGCCATCAAAAATAAAAAATTTAAAGCTGCTAAAGTTTTAATACTTCATGGAGCTGATGTTAATCATGAGGATAATGAAGGTACTCATTTAATTCATTTTGCTGTCCATAAAAAATCTTTTAAGTTAATAAAGCTTTTAATTGATACAAATGTGAATTTAAAAGCTAAAGATCAATATGGGTTAACAGCTCTAGTTTATGCATTAAAAAATAAAGATAAAAAAATTATTGATTTAATTAAAAATGCAGGTGGGAAATATTAAAATATGAAAATAAGTTTAGCGCAAATTAACCCTACGGTAGGAGATGTTAAATCTAACTTCAAACTTATAGTAAAGCATGCAAAAATAGCTCAAGAAGCACATGCAGAAATATTAATTACACCTGAATTAAGCATCTGTGGTTATCCGCCTGAGGACTTGCTTTTGGATACAAATTTTATTACAGAATGTGATGAAAGCTTAATAAAAATTGCTAAAGAATTCCCAAAGTTAAGAATTATCATAGGTCATCCGAGATATTTCAAAGGAAGCCTATATAATTCTGCCTCTATTTTATTCAAAGGAAAAATAGAATATACGTACGATAAACAAATCCTCCCAAACTATGGAGTATTTGATGAAAAGAGATATTTTAACCCTGGGGAAAAATCATTAATTTTTTCACATAATGGTAAAAAGATTGGATTGCTGATATGTGAAGATATTTGGGTAAAGGGTCCCGCTGAGAAATTGTCAAATGTTGACTATATTATCTGCATTAACGCCTCCCCATTTGAGATTGGTAGATATGCAACTAGAATTAAGGACTTAAAAAAAAGAATTTCATTTGATAGATGCACGCTTATTTACCTTAATTTAGTTGGGGGGCAAGATGATTTACTTTTTGATGGTGGGTCATTTATCTTCAACAAAAAATATGGACTAATTGAGTGTCTTGAACAATTTAAATCTTTAAATAAAGTGATTGATCTACCAGTAGATAAAAAAAAGGTACTCAAATATAAGCTTAAAAAATTTGACTCTCCGATAAAAACCTTATTAGATGGATTAATACTAGCCCTCAAAGATTATCTTTCAAAAAATTCTATTAAAAATATTTTCATTGGGTTATCAGGAGGAATCGATTCGGCCGTTGTTCTCTATATCGCCTCTCAAGCATGTAAAAAAGAAAATATTACAGCAATAATGATGCCGAGCTCTTTTACTTCAAAAGCTAGCCTTCATGATGCTAAGAAACTTACAGATAATTTAGGAATCGAATATAAGATTAACCCAATAAAACCCTTAATGAGGTCTTTTGATAATTCATTATCTAAAGAATTTAAGAATCTTGCCAAAGACATTACAGAAGAAAATATTCAAGCAAGAATTAGAGGTGTTTTATTAATGGCTTATGCAAATAAATTTAATGGTATTGTATTAGCTACAAGTAATAAAAGTGAAATTGCTGTTGGTTACTCTACATTATATGGTGATATGATTGGTGGATTCTCTATCTTAAAAGACGTGCCGAAAACGTTTGTTTATAAAATTGCTAAAGAAATTAATCTTGCGAATAAAATCATCCCAGAAAGAATATTGACTAGAGCCCCCTCTGCCGAGCTTTCTGAGAATCAAACAGATCAGGATAATCTCCCAGATTACGAAGTCCTAGATGCAATATTAAATTTGTATATTGAAGAAAATAAAAGTATAAAAATGATAATTAATGAAGGATATTCAGCACAAGTAGTGAGAAAAGTTATAAAATTAATTCATATTAATGAATTTAAAAGAAGGCAGGCTGCTCCAGGACCAAAAGTAACTCGTAAAGCATTTGGTAAAGATAGGCGCTATCCAATAACAAGTAGATACCACCCATTCAAACAAAAGGAATTAAAATGAAAAAAATTGAGGCAATAATAAAACCCTTTAAACTAGATGAGGTTAGGGAAGTCCTATCAGAACTTGGAATAATGGGGCTTACGGCTACTGAAGTTAAAGGTTTTGGTCGTCAAAAAGGTCATACTGAATTATATAGGGGGGCTGAATATGTTGTAGATTTCCTGCCTAAAGTAAAGCTAGATATATTTGTTGCTGACTCAATGGTAGACAAGGTAATTGATGCAATTACAAAAACTGCCCACACTGGTAAAATCGGTGATGGAAAAATATTTGTTATGAATGTTGAGGATGCTATTCGAATTCGAACAGGTGAAAAAGGTGACGAAGCAATATAGTTATTTACTTATTTTCTAGGTGCTTTCGAATTAAGGCCAAATCTTCAGGAGTATCTATGCCTCTATAAATTTTACCTTCATAATTTAACACCGCCAGTGAAATATTATTTTCTAGAGCTCTTAACTGTTCAAGTTTTAAGGAATTTTCTAATTTTGAAACAGGCAAGCTACAAAAATTATCTAATAATTTTTTTGTATATCCATAGATACCAATATGATGAAATTGTTTTTTTTGATTCCAATCATTCTCTATATTTACCAATGGTTTTCGATAAAAAGTCGTAGCAAATTCATTTTTGTCATATAAAACTTTCACATTATTTGGATTCAAATATTCGTTAAAATTTTTAAAATCTGAACAGGCAGTAACATAATTAACATTGGTATCTTGTAATGCCTTAGCTAATAATTTAACTAATTTTGGACTGATAAGTGGCTCATCTCCCTGCACATTAATAATAATTGCTTCATCATGCCATTCTTTCTGATTAGCAACATCTAAAACTCTATCGGTCCCAGAAACATGATCTTTACCAGTCATTAACGCGTCAAAACCATGTTTCTCAGCAGTGTTTATTATTCTTTGATCATCGGTAGCGATGATTACATGCTGAGCACCACTTTTACTTGCTTGAATTGCTGTTCTTATGACCATTGGTAATCCAGCAATCTCAATTAATGGTTTACCAGGCAACCTAGTACTTTCGTATCTAGCTGGTATTACAACATTAAAATTCATTTTTAGCTCTTCCCGATTAGCTTTCGCGCTTCACATTCCAATAAAATAGGTATCCCATCTTCGATGCGGTAGGCTAATTTTGCTGCTTTTGATATTAGCTCATTATTTTTTTTATCAAATAGGAGTGGCCCTTTAGTTACTGGGCAAACAAGAATATCTAATAACTTTTTGTCCATTTAATTAAATCCTTAATTTTTTAATCAATTTTGTTAGCAGTTTTTCATCAACATCAGTATAAATTGGAATATGCCAAAAATTTTCTTGCGCGAAATTCTTACATTTCACAGCATCTTTTTCAGTCATTATGATATCCATATCAACATAATCTTTAAAATCAGATTCCGTAAACAGATGATGGTCATTAAAGATTACTTTTTTAAATTTATTATCAGCTAATCCGGCAGAATTTAATTGCTCAAAAAACCTTTCTGGGTTACCAATCCCAGTTATTGCTACTATACCTCGTTCAAGAACATCTAAATCAGCTATCCAATTATGATGAAGACAATTTACCAGTGCGCCACTGAAACATTCCATCTTGTAGGTCAGTTTTTTATTTTCATCTAGCCAATTTTCTGTAGGTCCATTTAATACTAAAGCATCTACCTCATCTACTCTATCAGTAAACTCTCTCAAAGGCCCAGCTGGTATTAAGAAGCCATTCCCAAACTTTCTATCTCCATCAATTACAACTATTTCAAAATCTCTTTTTAATTCATAGTGCTGCAATCCGTCATCAGAAATTAAGATATCAACATCAGGATAATATTTTAATAGCATCTGTCCAACTTGTACTTTCTTCTTACCGACAAATACAGGAATATCTATATGATGACGCTTTTCAAAACTCAGTTTAATCATCAAAGCTTCATCACCTACATCCGATACTTCAGAATCCATAAAAACTTCTTGGGGAAATTTAGCATTAGAATTATACCCGCTACAAATTAAGCCAGGCTTCATACCTTTTTTTATCAATTCTTCTAGCAACCAAATAACCAATGGGGTTTTACCGGTCCCTCCAATAGTTATATTTCCAATTATTACAACAGGCACATTCAGCTTGATTGATTTAAAAATACCAGACTTATAAGCCATCCTTCTAAAAAAAATAATTACAAAATAAATAAAACTTAGTGGAAGCAAAATTAAAATCCAAGAAGATTTTTTATAATACTGTCTATTTAGTGCCTCATGAATTGATTTCAAATTTAACTAAATCCTTTTTTATATAATCGAAAGTAATATTTTTTTAATCTCAATAAACCTTGATGAGTACCAACTTCAACAATCTCTCCATTATCAATCACCACTATCCTATCTGCATTCCTTACAGTACTTAATCTGTGTGCAATTACAATTGATGTTCGTCCATGCATTAAATTATCTAATGCTTGTTGTACAAGTTTTTCAGACTCTGAATCTAAGGCAGAAGTTGCTTCATCTAATAATAATATAGGAGCATTTTTTAAAATAGCTCGTGCAATCGCTATTCTTTGTTTTTGTCCTCCAGATAAACGAACACCCCTATCTCCTATCTTATGATTAAAGCCATCAGGTAATTTATTAATAAATTCAATTGCATTTGCTCCTTTTGCTGCCTGTTTAACCCTTCTAGGTGTGCTATTTTTTAGACCACCATATGCAATGTTATTATAAATAGTATCATTGAATAAAATTGTATCTTGACTTACTAATGATAATTGATGCCTCAAATTCTTTAATTTGATATCAGTAATATTAACTTTATCTATCAATATAGATCCAGAGTCTAAATCATAGAATCTAGGTATTAAGTTTACTAGTGAAGTTTTACCCCCTCCCGATTTCCCTACTAGTGCAATTTTCTCTCCTGGCTTGATTTTTAAATTTACGTTACTAAGAACAGGTTTTTTTATTTTTTCGTATGAAAACGAGACATTTTTAAATTCTATATGACCAGTTATTTTTTTTAGTTTCTTATTACCAGTATCAATTTCTTTTTTTTCATCCATAACACTAAATATACTTATTGCTGCTGCAAGACCAACTTGAATTTGCTCATTTATCCCCGTTAATTTTTTGATTGGTGAAATTAGCATTAACAAAGCGCCTACAAATGCCGCGAATTCACCCGGTGTAAATCTGCCAACTGAATAGTAAACAACTAATGCAAGAGATATTGATGCAAGTACCTCAATTACAAAGCTATTTGCACCTGATAATTGAGCTAATTTTGTTTGCATCTTTCTATTACGAAGTACTATTTGTGAGAATTTTTTAAATTCAAAAATACTTGATTCAAAAATTTTTACAATTCGTTGGCCAGAAATAGCTTCTTCAGATGCGCTTGTCATATCACCCATTGTTGATTGAACTTCACTGCCAGCCTTCCTAAGTTTAGGAGATACTAACCTTAAGTAATATGCCATTATTGGTGCCATTAATGCGAAAATAAGCGTTAACAACCAATCCAAATAAAGCATATAACTAACGATGCCAATTATAGTTAAGCTCTCCCTAATTGACTCTAATGCAACTTTTGTCGCGACGAATGATAGTTGCTCTGTTTCATATGTAAGTTTGGATACAATATTTCCCGAAGCGTTTGAATCAAAATAAGTTACTGGAAGAGTCATAAGTCTTTTAAAAGCATCGAAACGAAGATCTTCAACAATTTTTCTTGAAACCCATCGCATCGAATAACCTGAAACAAATCCAGAAAGAGCTCTAACTGTCATCAAAATAACTAAAGCGATTGGAAGAAATATAGAAGAATTTGACGCTTGCTCAACAAAACCTTCATCTGTTATTTTTTTTATTAAGGCAAGAAAACCTGTGTTTGTAATAGCTAAAATAAGTAGGGAAAAAATACTTGCAGATAAAATCCATTTATACTTTAAAGCATAATTTAAAATTCTAGAATAGATTTTCTTAAATTCAGCTAAGCTTACTTTAGTCGTTTGTTCTTTCGACATAAAAATA
>CAZPCL010000002.1:0-27543 GCA_964585105.1 uncultured Methylobacillus sp. | reverse complement strand
CAAAACCAAGAGCTAGTTTGATTTTATTCAATTTCATTATATAAATCTCCATAGTATTAACTAAGGGTTTAAAAAGAAGCAAACACTTCTCCTACGTTTTGGAAAATTAAAACATAAGTGATTTATTTACTTTTAGCACTAAAGATTTAGTACTTGAAAAACACTTTATACCTCTGAATTTTATTTTGCAACAGTTTTGTTACAATTTCCTTACATTTAATGATTAATTTTACTTATTAAAATCCAACCTAAATTAGAGTCAATAATTTTGATAGAATAGGTTATGTACATTTATTCAAATTAATAATAGCAATGAGAGGTTATTTACAAAATGTCAGAAAAACAAAAATATAGTTTTTTTCCTGAAATTGAGCCTAATAAAGAATACATTCTTGCATGCGGTGACATACATAATATTTATTTCGAAGAATCAGGAAATCCTAATGGTCATCCTATAATATTTTTACATGGTGGGCCTGGAGGCGGATGTGGGGCCAAACAGCGGAGATTTTTTGATCCTAAATATTACAGAATAATTCTTTTTGACCAAAGAGGTTGTGGGAAAAGTACACCACTGGGAGAAATAAAAGAAAATACAACAAAAGATCTAATTAATGATATTGAAACAATCAGAAAACATTTACAAATTGAAAAATGGATTTTGTTCGGGGGTTCATGGGGTAGTACATTAGCATTAGCTTATGGAGTTAAATATCCACAATACTTAAGAGGGTTAATTTTGCGCGGCGTTTTTCTTAGTCGAGAAAAAGAACTTGATTGGTTCCTAAAAAATGTAGATCAATTTTTTCCAGAAAACCATGAGTTACTTCTGAGTCATAGAATCAGAATTACTAAAGATAATCTTGTTCAAGAATATACTGATTTAGTATTTGGTAGTAATTTTGATATCGCAAAAAAAGCCGCTGTTGCATGGAATAAATTTGAAGGTAGTATTTTAAAATTACTTCCTTCATCTGATGCCACTAATAATAATGATGAAATTAATTATGATTTTGAATTAGCCAGAGCAAAAGTCCAGCTTCACTATATTAATAACCTTTGTTTTATTGATGGCGAAAAAATTCTTAATGAAATTGAGGTTTTAAAAAATACCCCTATTGAGATTGTTCAAGGAAGATACGATATGGTATGTCCGCCCAAAACAGCGTACGAACTCAAAAAGAAACTCCCACATAGTAAGTTGACTATGATTCCCGATGCAGGACATTCTGCATCCGAATCTGGAACGTTGTCATCTTTAATATCTGCCACTGAAAAATTTAAATCCCTTTATTAAGTTTATTTAAATAATGTTAAATATTTTAAATAAAATCTTAAATTATAGAGGGGTAGGATTTTTTATTACGAAAGAGGTCTTTTCTGGTCTCCATAGACACAACTTTCTAGCCTTCAATGCTTCCACTTCCTTTTTTACTTTATTTGCCCTTATTCCTTTAATCCTGCTTATTTTCTTTTTTTTAAGTCAGTGGCTTGCTAACTCATCATTTGCATTATCTCACTTGATTAGTCTTACATCGCACTTACTCCCAGAAATCAATATAAGAATTATGAATGAAGTCTATAAGGTCTCATCAACAAATGCTACTTGGGGGGTTTTATGGATTATGGTTTTATTCATAGCAGCTACTCCACTTACTGCATCACTCAGAAATGGCTTTGCTAATATTTTAGGTTTGCCTAATAAAAATACTTTTTTAAAAAATAAAGTAAAGGACATATTTGCTGTTATTACAATTATGATTTTATTTTTTCTTTATATATTTTTAGAGATAGAATTACTACAAGCCTCTTCAAGATTTGCTGAATATATTCCAATAGTAAAAAAAATTTATTTTTCATCAATTACATCGTTAGTTTTGTTAATTTTAACTGTAATAATTTTCTTCAACTTTTATTTTCCAATTAAAATTAAAAAAAAATATCTAATGATGGGTGCAATCCTAACCAGCTTATCTTGGTATACCTTAAGTTACCTATTCGATTTTTTTCTTAATATAAGTTCTTTTTACGGAACTTTTTTTGGAGGGATGCGTGGCCTCTTTATTTCATTAATATGGCTATACTTAAATACTGCATCACTCTTATTAGGTGCAGAGCTTATTGCAGCATTACATAAAAAAGAAATTTTATTACTAAAACAACTTTTTGTTATTAAGCATATTTATAGGCATCCAATTATAAATGACCTAATGAAATTATTTGGGCGTAGATATGAGAAAAATAAATTAATTTTTAGAAAAGGTGACCGCGACCAAAGACTTTATTTTATTGTTGAAGGCCAAATTAATATTACTCAAGGAAGTCGGGTAGAAACTATAGGGGTTGGAGACTACTTCGGTGAACTTGCATTGCTAAATAAAATACCTTTTTTGGGAAGAGTTACTGATGCAGAAGTAATTTCTGACTGGGCTAAAATTATTATAGTTACTGATGTACAAATGAAAAAAATTTTAGCTGAAGATCATAATGTTGCTATGTATTTCTTATCAAATATGGCTAGAAAACTTCAACTTAACTAAGCAGGTCTCACGTCAAATGCAATACAAATTCTCTCTTCGTCTGAATTAAAAGGAATTGTTCGATGAAAGACGGATGAGGGAAAGAAAATAACATCGCCTATATTAGGTAAGATTATTATTTTTTCAAATTCGTCATGGAGTCGCGGATATTCATCTCCATCACTACTTAATTCAATAGCACCCTCTTGGCCATCAACTCCAGAATCTTTTGGGATTGATAGATAGACTGCTCCGCTCACCCAGCCATCTTCATGGATGTGAGAGCTAAGATGCCCACCTGACTGCATCTTTACAAACCAAGCACTACTGAAACTCACATCCTTCGGAAATAGTCGAATAAATTCATTACCTTCATTTTGGAAACGCACATAATATCTGTAAATCGTTTTCATTAGCGCGTCTGATAGCTTACGAAAAGATTGTTCTGGCCTTTTAAATAAATGCCCTGAAGATTGAATACCTGCCGTCAAGCGACTTTGTTTTCTTTGTACAATATCGGAATCTTTAATATCACTTATAAGTTCTTTAATGAGTCTTTGATTGTTTTCCATTAACTCTGGTACCTGTTCATGACAAACAAACCCTAAAGGGGACGGGCAAAAATTATAAGGATCTTTTATTTTAAAATTTTGTGCATAATGTGCTGACAATGTCGCCATAAAAGGTGAAGAATTTTCTTTTTCAACTAGGCTGTCTAATTTTTGCTTAAACTGATCATATTTTTCAAGCTTATAAAAGCAATATAAAATTCTCTCTTCCCAATCGCCAATTTGGGCTGATTCAAAATATTGAATAGCTTCGGTAAAGGCTTTATTATCATATAGAAATACGCCTAATTGATAATTTGATTTTGGGTGGGAAGAATTAACTTCTACAGCTTTTCTTAAAAACAGGTTTGCTTCCTCGATATTTCCATCGTGCCACAAAGCATCACCCAGATCTGAGTAAAATTCAGCTTCTCCCGATCCTATTTCAACAGCTCTTCTATAGTGTTTAATTGACGATGATAAATTTCCTAAGTCCCTATAAGCTCCTGCGATATTATAATTACCTCGTGCATCATCGAGAATGGCTAAAGATTTTTTGAAAAAGATAATTGCTTCCTCTAGCTTTCCTTGTAATTGCTTGATGGTTCCAATATTTCCAATAGCTTCATAAAATCCTGGTTGAGACTTCACCGCTTGCTCGTATGAATTAATTGCTATCTCATAATCATTTTGGCTCTGGTAAGTAACTCCCAAATTAAAAAATGCTTCCGTAAAGTTAGAATTAAGCTTGATTGCTTTCTTATAATGATCTATTGCACCGTTGTTGTCATTCATTGCGTAAAAGATTGCCCCTAAATTAAACTGTAACTCTGGGATATTTGGATTAACATTTATTGCTTTTTGATAAGAATTCACTGCGCCTTCTAAATCTCCTTTAGTTTCCTGGCATACACCTAATATGTTGTAAGGTAATAATTCTTTTGGGTATTCTTTAATTAATTTCTTTGACATCTCAACAGCAGCTTCAATATTTCCTTGTTGATGCAGCATCATTAATTCTTGTTTTTTTTGAGAAGATAGTTGCTTCATAATGTCTTTTTAAAATTAATTACTTAAGAATTAAACCATATTCCTTAAAATAATAGAACAAGGTTTTTATCTAAATGTTAAAATGCTAAATTATATAACTTTAAATAACTTAAACATCATATGATAAATCCGAATTTTATAGAGGTTATAGGTGCAATCTTATTCCTTGTAGCAATTATCCATACTTTCTCTACTAAGTATTTTGAGCACCTTGCTTATACTAACCCAAGATATTCAGGAATTTTACATCTATTAGGTGAAATAGAGATTGTTTTTGGCTTCTGGGCAATGGTCCTCATTCTCTTTATGTTTGGTATTGAAGGTAAAGATTCAGCTGTTACTTACGTTGAGTCAAGAAATTTTACTGAGCCCATGTTTGTCTTCGTTATTATGGTTATAGCTGCTACCAGGCCCATACTTCAATTTGTAGAAAAAATTGTTATGAGCTTAGCTAAACTAATCCCCATTAAAAGAGAGATTGCTATCTATTTTCTGTTATTGAGCTTTGTGCCTATTCTTGGCTCATTTATTACCGAGCCAGCAGCAATGACTTTAGCTGCAATGTTGTTAAGTAAAAATTACTTTGGTAAAGAAACATCTACTAAGTTTAAGTATGCAACCTTAGGTGTTCTCTTTGTTAA
The DNA here is from genome assembly GCA_964585105.1 of uncultured Methylobacillus sp. Lineage (GTDB taxonomy): Bacteria > Pseudomonadota > Gammaproteobacteria > Burkholderiales > Methylophilaceae > BACL14. Next base: position 22,785 of record CAZPCL010000002.1, on the reverse strand, counting down.
TATTTCTATTGGAGGCACATTAACCCCTTATGCTGCCCCACCAGTCTTAATGGTAAGTAATACGTGGAATTGGGATATATGGTTTATGCTTTCAAATTTTGGTTGGCGCTCTGCGATAGCAGTCTTAATTAACACAATCGGAATAGTCTTTATATTTAAAGAAAGTTTTAAAGATATAATTTTTAAAGAAAAATCAGATCAAGCACCAGTACCTTTTGTTATAATTTTAGTGCACTTATTTTTCCTTGTAAATGTTGTACTTTTTGCTCATCATCCAGCTATATTTATGGCTCTTTTCCTTTTCTTTTTGGGCTACACCTCAGCCTACAAAGACCACCAAAATAATTTAATACTAAATGAAGCTTTGTTAGTTGCCTTCTTCCTTGCTGGTCTAGTTGTTCTCGGAGGAGCTCAGCAATGGTGGCTAGAGCCAACGCTCATGTCTATGGACTCGTCAACTGTTTATTATGGCGCCACCATTCTTACTGCTTTTACTGATAACGCAGCGCTGACTTATTTAGGCTCCCTAGTTGAGGGTTTATCAGAAGAGTTTAAAATTGCATTAGTAGCTGGAGCAGTTACTGGGGGAGGATTAACCGTAATAGCTAATGCGCCAAACCCAGCTGGAATTGCTATCCTACGCCATAATTTCTCTGAAAAGAGTATACATCCACTAGGATTATTACTTGCAGCACTCCCCCCGACTTTAGTATCCGTTATTATGTTTAGATTTATATAGAACATGCTTAATAACAATATTTTAGAATACAACAATAAAATTTTATCGGGAGAAAGGAAAAAGCAAAAAATTTCCCTAGAGTCTATCGCCTCTTCACTTACTCTTAGTGTTGATCAAGTTAAATCTTTAGAGAACAACCTTGATTATGGATTCATAACTGCTCACTTTAGAATCATAGCGATAAAGCGCTATGCAAAACTTTTAGAAATTGATTTAAACAAAATTATAATCCCCAACAATGAGTTTGAACCAGAAAAAAAATTGTTAGCTGCTGGTTCCAAGAATGTGTTATTCATGAATTTTAGGATAAATAATATTAAGAGGTTGTTGTGCCTCCTTCTATATAATCTAAAAAGCATAAAAAAAACTATTTTAATAAGTTTAATATTGATAGTAGTTATAATTTATCTAATAATTCTTCGTGATCCTCATTTAAGTAATAAGAGTTCTATCACTGAAATAAATACTTCTAGCTCTGAAGCCTCTATGGAAGTTTTTATTGACGATGCTTCCTTACCCCCTTTAGACGATGACTTCATGCAAATAAAGAAACCGAAAGTTTTACCTAGGCACAATAATATTACTTCTGAAAGTGATTCTACTAGTTCTGAATCGATTGAGTTCTTATGCACAATTAAATCTGCCCCCATGGATAAGATTTGGAGTCGTTCAAAACCTGAAAAACCTGCAACTTATTTTCATATTGTTTCTAAAAATAAACAATCTATTTGCACAATAGATAATCGAGGCATCCAAAAACAATATGATCTTGATGCAGGTACAAAAATTACCCACCGTGGGGAAGCACCTTTTAAAATTCAATTAGACCCCTCTATTAGTGATTTATACTTTCAGGGTTGGAAAGTTATTCTAAAGAAAACTGATACTTTTGTTCAGCTTAACCCGGTTGAAATGACTTTGCAGTCTAATTAGCCAGTAAAAGCTCTTCCCATGATGTGGTAAATGACTGACTTTTTCTTGATTGCCTCATTCCCCATATTGGATTAATTGGCTGTGTTCCCAATCTAATACTTTGCTTATCAAACTTAAAATTAATATCGTCAATAACTTTAATTAATTGAGACTGTTTAACTGCTCTTTTGGGCCATAAATATTCTTGTGCCCGAGAACTATCTATTAATCCAGACAAAATAATTCCACATTTAACGTATTCAATATTATCTTTGTAAACAATACTTAAACCTTTGAGTGCTATAGGTAAAATTAGATTCACATCACTTGTCGGATAATGAAGCTTTAATGTCATATTGTTTTGATAATAATGTGTGTTTTTTTTAAATGGGCTACTACTAATAAAAACAGTAACGTATCCCGCAAGCGTACTTTGCTTTCTAGATTTAAGAGTAGCTATTGAAGTGAATGTTGTAACAGCCTCAACCAATAAATTATATTTTCTAATTGGATAACCAAAGCTTCTAGATGAGACAATCTGTTTTTTTAATGGAGCTCTTACGTCAATAGGTGAGCAAATAATTCCATTAAGTTCGTAAATAGTTCTTTCCAAATTTATACTAAATCTCTTTTTTATATAAATTGCATTGGATTTCTTTAAATCTAATACTGAATACACACCTATTGATTTCATTTTATTTGCTGTTTTACTGCCAACACCCCAAACTTCAGCAACACTAATATCTTGCATAATGCTATCAATTTTTGTGTTAGGTATTACAGATAAGTCGCATACTCCAGACCATTTAGGCTGTTTCTTAGCGCAATAATTTGCTAGTTTTGCCAATGTTTTTGTTGGGGCTATGCCAACACAAACCGGTAGACTTAGATACTGCCACAATTTCTTCTGTATAGTTTGGCCTATAGTAACTAGCTCTCGTGTATCTGATAAATCTAAAAAGCATTCATCTATCGAATAAACTTCTTGTTGATTCGAATAAGACCCTAAAAGGGTCATGGCTCGGTTACTTAAATCGGCATAAAGTGCATAGTTAGAAGACAAAACCGTAACATTAGACGATTTAATTATTTTTTCTATTCTAAATAGTGGTGTACCCATCTTGATTCCTAGTAATTTAGCTTCATTACTTCTTGAGATGACACATCCGTCATTATTACTAAGTACGACAACTGGTTTATTTAAAAATTTAGGATTAAACAGCCTTTCACAACTTACATAAAAATTATTTACATCTACTAGTGAAATCATTAGATTATTTAAACTTCCTGACTGCTCCGGTTACAACACCCCATACCTCAAATTGCATTGATTCATTAATCTCAATTGGTTTGTATTTTTCATTTGCCGCTAGTAGTCGGTATTTAGATTTATAACTTGATAGTAACTTAACGGTAAATTCACCGTCGATAGATGCTAGAACGATGTCTCCATTAGAGGCTTTCTGAGATTTGTCTACGATCACAATGTCATTATCATGAATCCCTGCATCTATCATTGAGTCTCCCTTAATTCTCACAAAGAAAGTTGCTTCTTTTTGTTTAATTAAATAATCATTCAAATCTAGTTTCTTTTCTATATGATCGTCAGCTGGTGATGGGAAGCCAGCGGGAACTTTATGCTCAAATAATTTTAGAGGTTGATAGCTTAGTAAAGGTTTGGTGGCTTTAATATCAACAATGTTATTTGTTTCGGATTGAATAATATATTTTTTAATATCGACAACTTTACTTTTAGGTACCCTTATTACTTTCGTAGGTTCTCCGTAAATACCGCTATTTAACTTTCGTCCTGCTCCTAATCTCAAACCTCCGTGAGGCTTTTTATTTTTATTCATTTGAATATTGTAACATAAATCAAGATAATAAATTCTAGATTACTTAGCATACAATTGATTAAGTTGTACAGTAAATAAAATATATATTAGGTATTGACAACAAATTTAAAAAGAGGCACAGTGAATAAAGCTAGTGCTATCAGGGGGTACGAAGCACATTAGTTACGGCACTAACTAATATAGGTATAGTAAATTTAAATTAATCTGGAGGAACGGCATGAATAAAGGTGAACTTATCGAAGCAGTTGCAAACGCGACAGGATCAACAAAAGCAGATGCAGGAAGAGCAATTGATGCAACAGTAGATTCAATTACTGCAGCATTAAAAAAAGGAGACACTGTAACATTAATTGGTTTTGGTACATTCAAAACTGCTGCAAGAGCAGCTAGAACTGGTCGTAATCCTCAAACAGGCGCTGCTCTTAAAATCCCAGCACGCACCGTACCATCGTTTAAGGCAGGAGCTGCACTAAAATCAGCTGTAAACTAGTAAAAAGAATTAAAGTGTAAATAAAAAAACACCTAACAAATAGGTGTTTTTTTTGGCTTTTATTATTAGCTACATCCCGCAGTTGTGGCATTTTCCTTTTACAGTCATAAATCCTTTAATTGTAGAAAGACCGATGACTCCTTCAAAGTTAGCACCGTCGACATCAGCATTAGTTAAATCAGCATTAGTTAAATCAGCTCCTCTTAGATCTGTTTTCACCAACTCAGCCCTATTAAGATTAGTATTTCTTAAATTAGCCCCTCGTAAATCACCAAAAATAAAACTAGCTATATTAAGATCGGCCCCCTCAAAATTAGCTTTTACAAAGTTTCCACCAGAAGAGTCGAATTTCATTTGCCCCATTGGCTGATTACCCACATCTAAGCCCAGTCTTCCTTTTGTAATAATGGCGCCTGACATGTCTACATCCCCTAGTGTGCCAATAATTCGTGCATTAGCTAAGTTAGCTCCTGTAAATATTGTTTTACCGAAAATTGGCTGAAACATAGTAGCTTCAGCTAAATTAGCTCCAGAAAAGTTAGTTTTTTCAAGGCGGGCTAGATTTAAATATGCTCTCTGTAAATTTCCACCAGACAAGTTTGCACCTCTTAAATCTGCTCCGAAGAAACTGGTGTTAACCATTACACAATGAGTTAGGTCCTTACCCTTAAAATCTAAATACCCAACATCAATGCTAGATAAATCACAATCTGGATCCTCTAATAATTCGTCAGCCATCTTTTGAGAAACCTTAGTTCTGTTGTCACTTTTATTTTTAGCATAAAAAGTATTGGCTTTAGCTAAGACAGACTTAGGGTCCTCTATAAAAACTGATTTTGAGTCTTTATTTCCAAAACAATATTGTTTTCCCTCAAAACTTGCATTAATAGAACAATCCGTTTTAAAAAAATTTCCATCGGCAAGGCTTGTAGTGCAGTATTGATCAAGTTCAACAGCTTTAATAGGGAAAACTAAAATTAATAATAATAATAAAAGATATTTATTTTTCATAAGCCTGCCTATATTATATAAATGGTTACAGTTTATTATAGACCTATAGGAATTATAAAGTTTAGTTTAAATTAAGGAGAGGCTTAAGATGAGTACTGTATTAGTTACAGGGGCAAATAGAGGGCTAGGATATGAGTTTGTTAAACAATATAGTAAAAATAATTTTAATGTACTTGCGTGTTGTCGAAACGCAGAAAATGCTTCCGACCTCCAAAAATTAGCAAAAGAAGTAAAAAATATTAAAATCTACGAATTAGATGTTGGAAACATCAAAGTAATTAAAAATCTCTCGCAACACTTAAAAAATGAAAAAATTGATGTCTTAATAAATAATGCAGGAATTTATCGATCAAGCACTATTGGAAATATAAATTATGATGAATGGATAGAAAGTTTTAAAGTTAACACTATTGCACCATACCAAATCGTTGAGGCTTTTCTAGATCAAATATTAAATAGTGATCTAAAAAAAGTTGTTTCTATTACAAGTAAAATGGGCAGTATTGATGATAATACAAGTGGCGGGTCATACATTTATCGAAGTAGTAAAACTGCATTAAATAGTATGATGAGAAGCCTAACACACGACCTTGCAGATCGAGGCATAGCTACCTTGACCCTTCATCCAGGATGGGTAAGGACAGATATGGGAGGTCCGGGGGGATGGATTGATACCCTTGAAAGTGTGCAAGGTATGATTAAACAAATTGACAATCTAACTATTGATGATTCTGGAATGTATCTAGATTTCGCAGGGAAATCTATTAATTGGTAATCTTCATATCACATATAAAAGAATATCTGACTTTCTGTCAAATTTAACCAACATATTTATTTTTATACGATTATAAATTTATATTTGTATAGACTATAATATTTTTTATATGCTATCCAATATAAATCATAAAACCTTAAGTACCTTAATTGCAATCCTTGTTGGAATATTTACTACTGGTTATTTAAGGGTTCATTGGATTTCTTTCTTACCAGAACCGGATAGTGGTATAAACGCATTCTATTCTCAATACTTTTATTCAGTCCTATCTAGAGGTGAAGTTATCGATCACAGTCTTCCTCCAGCAATCTATTCATTAATAACTTCATGGGTTTGGGGTTTAGAAGTTAATCAGTATATTGCTCTGCGTTGGATTGATCTATGTCTTGCCGTTGCTGCCTCCATAGTTTTTTTTAAAGTTATTGAAAAAGAAAGTGGCAGTATTCTTTTTAGTATCGTTTCAGTTGGTACTCTTCTCCTGGTAATGAACAACTCCTCCTTAATTCTTTATGGTTTCAGAAATTCAATTTGGGCTGCTTACTTTCCCTTTTTTTTAGCTCTTCTTATTTCACAAAATATTAATGAAAAAAATAAAAACCTATTTTATCTAATAGGGGTACTCGCGACATTTGGTGTTTTACTAAGAGAGCCTTTTATTTTTTTCTATTTAGTTGGGGGGTTTGCAATTTTGTTTGCTTACGGCTGGAAAATTCTTACTAAATACCTGCTAGGCTCATTCTTATTTGGATTAACTATTCTATTTATTCTCATTATACTTCGAGGGGGAGTGAGTCCATTAGTCATTCTTGATTCATATGCATTCCATGCCTCTGGTATGGAAGACCTCACAAAAGAGCTTTTAGTCCCCAATTTTTTTAAACATGGCTTAATCATGATTAAGACTTATTGGTTTGGGATAGTTCTTTCATTTATTTCTATAATATATTTATATAAATCATACTTAATCGATAAAAAAATAGTTAGTATTAACCGGCTCTATTTTTGGTTAGCCTTAGCTCTAATCCCAATTTTAGAACCTGTATTGAAGCTTGGTTTTGATTACCATTTTGCAAACTGTATACCAGGTCTTGTCGGAATTTTAGCAGTGGGTTGGAGAAATTTTACTTTAAATGAGTCAAAAATTGTAAAAAACTATTCCATGGTAACTATCACTTTACTATGTATTTCAGGGGTCTATGGGAATACTCTTAATACGTTGACTATTAATGAGTACCATAAAGAAAATACGCTAAAAGATGCTTATGATCAACTATGGAATAATAGTTATACTGAAATTGAAACTATCAGACTTTCAAATTATTTGATTGCAGCTGACATGATTAAAAAATTATCCAACAAGGATTCCACACTCGCTATAGCTGGTTTTGCATCAGTCCTTTACCCATTGACTGGACTGCGTCCTACATCACATAAAACAGGGGAATTAAGACGAGCATATAAGAACCTTAATTGGAACGAAGATGAGTTTGTAGCTTTGTTAAAGAGAGAGAGACCTACAATTATATTTCCAACAATACAGCAATTACCGGGCATAAAAATTTTAAATCGGGCAATTCAAAGAACTAACCTATATGAAAGAGTAGCGATTGTTTCGTATAGCCCTAAAGTTTATTACAAAACTATTTCTGGTGATATTTATAGACTAAAAAGTTTTAAAAATAAAAGTTTTGATTAATTTTATACCAAAAAAAATTGCCCTTTTTTATAAATTTGTATTTTTTTATAGTTTTCCATACCTTATGTCAATAATTAGTATTTCTTTTATCCATCATTTTGATATAAGGTGTTGATTTCTACCGTAATAATTAGTTTTCTATTAAATAAAAATTTGGTGTTTACAAAATGAAAAAAACAATCACTATACTCACTCCTACATATAACGAAGTAGATAATATTGATGAGTTACGTAGTCGAATTTCCAAAGTAATCAAAAAAATATCTGGCTATAATTTCGAACATTTATTTATTGATAATGCATCTAATGATGGGACTATTGATAAGCTTAAACAAATAGCTAAAAAAGACAAAAAAGTTAAGATAATAATAAATGCTAGAAATTTTGGGCCTGCTTCTTCGACTTTTCACGGACTGGTTCAAGTTGAGTCAGATGCTTGCATTCATATAGCATCTGACCTCCAAGATCTGCCCGAATGTATTCCTGATTTAATAAAAAAATGGGAAGAAGGCTTTAAAATTGTTGTTCTTGTAAAAAAAGAATCAGAGGAAAAAAGGTCAATGTTTTTTGTAAGAAAACTTTATTACCGTTTTTTAACAAAGGTCTCAGAAACACCTCCAATAGAAAATTCCACTGGTAATGGCTTAATTGATAGTGATGTTATCAAAATTTTAAAAGGTATCAATGACCCTCTTGTTTTCTTGAGAGGTCTTCTAGTAGAAATTGGTTTTCCGATTGGCAAAGTTTATTTCAAGCAACCTAAAAGAAAAAAAGGTTCTACAGGTAATAGTTTCTACAACCTTTATGAGCTTGCTTTGGTAGGCATTACCAATCACTCAAAAGTACCAATAAGAATTCTGTCTTTAATTGGATTTATTTTATCTTTTTTAAGCTTTATTATTGCCGTTGGGCATATATTTTTAAAAATCTTTGTATGGGAGTCATACGCAATTGGCATGGCGTCAATGCTAATAGGTTTATTCTTTTTTGGGTCAATACAAATGCTTTTTCTAGGCTTGATTGGTGAATATATTGCTGCAATTCATAGTAGAGTTCGTGATATACCCTCAGTTATTGAGTCAGAACGGATAAACTTTTAAAGAAACCTTTATCAGATAATTTGCTTAAATTTGAATAGAGTGAATTATTAAAGCTTTTTGATTATATTAAATAATTTAACTTTATTGAATTTTATATTTCACTTTTAGATTAGTAATTTTTTCAAAGTCTGATCTATCAACCAAGGGGCTGAGATCATCAAGCTCTGGTGAATGAAGACTGCCATCTGAGTTTCTAACTACTGAAAGTTTTGGTAAAAAGGGTTGTTCTGGATCTGTAAATACTTCACAAATTAATGGTTTTTTACTTTTCATAATTTTTTCAATATTCTTATCAAAATCCTTCCAGCTCCTAATTTGAAAAGCATCCATTTCAAATGCTTTTGCAATCTTAGTAAAATCTGGGCACGATACTCCTGAATCTTTATTAGTTCCAACATACCTTCCGTTAAATAATGCTTTTTGTGTATGTTTGATCATTAGATAACCATCGTTATTAAATATAAATATTTTTATCGGTAAATCATAGTGGACTATAGTTTGAAGCTCTTGAAGATTAAGCATCATGCCACCATCACAATTTAAGCATACAACTTCTTTTTTACTTGCTATTGCTGCTCCAATTGCTGCTGGTAAACCGTATCCCATCTCACCTAAGCCAGTAGATGTTATAAGTCTTTGTTTGGATTTAAGATTTAGTCCATAATGAGTTGTCAATAAAGCCGTGCCCATATCAGTTACAATTATCTGTTTTTTAGTTAAATATTTTTCCATTCTTTTAATAAATTTATACGAATTAATATAAATGCCCTTTGAATGAACTGCGTCGTCATGAATATCATTCTCCATTATTGGATAATTTTTTTTCAACTCTTTACAAAAGCCTATCCAGCTATTAAATTTTTCATTAGAGCTTAATTGTTGTTTGTTTTGAAGTATTAAGCTCAAAAAAATCTTTGCATCACACTTGACTGGATAATTTATCTTCTTACCAAATTTTAGCAATTCATTTTCATCGATATCAACAGATAATATCTTTGCATGCCTAGCAAAATCTTGAATATTGTAACCAATTTGAGGAATGGCAAGTCTGGTTCCAATACATACCAATGCATCACAATTTTGCAGAATAAAATTAGCAGATCTTTGACCGTAAACTCCTGCCTTCCCAAAATACAATTTATGGGAGGAAGAGGTTAAATCAGCTGCTTGCCATGTAAGCAAATAGGGGATGTTCATCATTTTCAACACAGAAGTAACTAGATCGCTACCACCCGATAATCTTACCCCATGACCTAGAATTATAAGAGGTTTTTTTGATGAATTTAAAAGACTAATAAGAGATGAAATACCTTGCTTTACATTTAATATTTCCTTATTTTCTTTATTTTTTGTTAGAAATAATTTCTTTAAATGGTTTTGCTGGGCAATATTAATTTGTTTGGATTGAATATTCATGGGTATATCAATCCATATTGGGCCTGGTCTTTCATTTACTGCCACATGAAAAGATGTTTTAAGAGTGTTAATTATAAGGTTTGGATCGATGAGTCGGTATGCCCACTTAGTAATTTTTTTTACCATATAGGTAGAGTCATAACCCTGCACTCCCCATATTCTCATACTGTTATTTTTTTTAGTATATTTTGAATTCTCGTTTCCAGATAAAATAATAACTGGGATTGAATCCATCCAAGCACTGAGAACGCCAGTTATGGCATTTGATGAACCGGCCCCAGTGGTTAATAGAACAACAGTTGGTTTATTAGTTATTCTGTAATAAGACATAGCAGCCATAACAGCTGCTTGCTCATGATGAACGCATATAATTTTGGTTTTTCCATATCTATGGATAGCATCAAAAATTTGCGCGTTCCCCGCGCCTATAATCCCAAAAACAACCCTTATATCATTCTTTGAAAAATATTCTGCTATTAAATCAGAAACGTTTTTAACTGCCATCATTAATGTACCATTTAACAGTTTTTTTAATTGTAGATTCAAAGCTGGTATAAATTTCTAAGTCAAAATTATTTCTTTCTTTTTCTGTGTTTGGAACAAAGTGACTACTTCTAGATTCTGTTCTTTTAGATGTGTTTAACACTACAGGAATATCACTTTTAAAGTTTTTTGAGATTATATTGGCTAATTCCTCAATTCTTACTTCTTTATCAGATCCAATAGAGTACGTCTCTCCAATTTCACCATTTATAGTTAATGATAAAATCCAAAATGCTGCATCAGCTCCATACATATAACTTCTAACAGTGTTTCCATCTCCCCTTACCCTAATACTTTTCCCATTAATTGCATCTAATATAAACATATTTTGAGCCCAAGGACTGCTAATCTCATGGAACGGCCCCATGAAAGAATAAGGACGGCCTATTAATATTGGTGCTCTAAATTGCTGCCTTGCTGAAGTGCATAATAACTCAGCAAAAGATTTAGAACGAGAGTATATGTCTTGATTATAATTATTATCAGCTAAGCCGCTACTTAAATACATAATTTTTTTCAATGAACTTAGCATGTTAGATATTTTGAGAATATTGCTTACACCATCCGCAATAGATGCGGATGTATCAAAAGGATTTGATGCATGCTCTCTAATATCTGGATTACAAGCTGCATGAATAATATAATTAGTTTTACTGGGTAACTCACTAATATATGCCACATCCTTATTAACAAAATTTATTTCACTTTTGTTATCGGAAAAAAATTTATCAAAAATATCAGATTTATTTCTATCGATAATGGTTAGTGTGATATTGAAATTGAATTTTTTATTAAGTACTGAAATTAAACATAAAAGCCAGGTGCCTACAAATCCTGAGCCACCCAAAATTACAATATGCGAGTCTTTTGCCTTAATTAAACTTGAAACTCTTTTATCAAGTATATTAAAAAGGTCTTTATCTATAGAATTTTTTGTTTGTTTATTCAAGTCTTTTATTTACCAACTAAATTCTTTGCAATTTCAAGAATCATATCTTCCTGGCCGGCGATAACTTTTTTCTTGCCTAATTCAAAAAATATATCTCTTGGATCCGCCCCCGTTTCTTTTGCAATTCTTAGCACTGGTTTGATAAAGCCAGAAAATACCCCTGCAAGACCACTAACAATGCTTTCTGATTTTATTTTTGGGAACTCATTAATTATGAATTCTTCAGCATACTCTGCAAGATCTAAGAGCGAATATAATTTTACACCCGTAGAGATTTTAATTTTCTCCAGAACGGCTACTAAAACTTCAAGTTGAGCGTTCCCAGAACCAGCACCAAAACCTCTAACTGAGCCGTCTATAAGAATAGCTCCAGTCTTTACAGCTGTAATGGCATTGATTACAGCCATACCTAAATTATTATGAGCGTGAAAACCAACGCCTATAGAGATCTCACTCAATAAAGCCTCAACTCTAATGGCTACATCATCTGGGAGATAAGCTCCGGCAGAATCCATAAAAATAACACCTTCCGCACCATAATCTTTCATTTTTTTTGCTTGTTCAGCAAGAAGTTCTGGGCTAAGCATATGAGACATCATAAGACAGCCCCAAACCTCGAGTCCACTTTGTCGAACGTATGATATGTGTTTCTCACATAAATCTGCTTCAGTACAGTGAGAAGCAACACGAAAGATATCAACTCCAGCGTCTATTGCAGGCTTTATATCTTTTTCTATGGTCGCAAAACCTGGAATAACATGAACTCCTAATTTCGATGTTGTTAGATGCTTTCGCGCTGATGCAAGCATCTCTTGATCTGATATTGAAGACCGTCCTAATTGAAGTGAAGAAGCTCCTAATCCATTACCATGACCAATTTCAACAATTGAAATGTTTGCATTATTTGCTAGCTGGCAATAATCTTCGATTTGTTTCTTGGTGAATTTATGTGAATTTGCATGACTTCCATCTCTTAATGTAGTGTCATTTATAATGACTTCCGAAATTAAATTCTCACTTATACCCATTTTTTCGCCCACTTTTCCGCCATTGCAACAGCAGCACAATTTATTATATCCAAATTACCAGCATATGATGGCAAATAATCACCTAATCCTTTTACCTTTACCATTACAACAATTCTATCATTATCAAGAACTGGACCCAAAATTAAATTATATTCAGGAACATAGCTCTTTATTTTTAAAATTATTTCATCTAATACAAGTTTAAGTTTATTTATATTAGGATTTTTGACTTTTGCAAAAACTGTTGTCTGCATATCGATACAAGGATCAGCAGGGTTTAAATTAAGGATTGCCTTAACATTTTTGGCACCACTAAAATAACTTATACCAGCTTCTGTTGTATGGATATATTCATCAAGATTCTGCCTTGTTGCTTTTCCAGCGGACCGAGATGCTATTGTTGAAACAACTTCAATATACTCTGGGTTTGGGTGCACCAAACCTATAGCATTTGCAATTGGTATTGATGCTTGCCCTCCGCATGTAATGACATTAACATTCCACGCACTAAGACAATCTTCGATATTGACTGATGGTACGCACATTAATCCTACCTTTGCTGGTGTTAAATCAATGGTTTTTATTGATAGATCCTTTAATATCTTTGCATGCATTTGATGCGCCTTAGCAGAAGTGGCATCAAAAATAATCCGGCATAAATTTGGGTTTTTTTCTATATAAGATAAACTTTCTGAAGAAACATTAACTCCCATTGATGCAGCTATTTGCATTCCTGGTGAGCGTACATTTCTTCCAATAAATGCTGTGCAATCCAAATACTTTGATCTTGATATTTTTTTTAGTAAATCAGTACCTATATTTCCACTACCGATAATTCCAACAGGGACCTTCTTTGTGGTTTTCAAAATTTAAGTCCAAAATAAGTTTCAAATCTATCAATTATAAAATCCAGCATTCTATTTCATCCTGACTATTCATTATTTGTCCATAATATTTAATTCAAAGGTATTATTTTTTTGTTATTATCTAAAAATTAATTCTTTCAGCTTCTACCACTAACGGCATTTTTCGAGCATGGGCAAGATTAATCAATACATACTCTCCAATTAAACCTAACCCAAGCATTTGAATACCCATCATGAAGAAAAAGCTAATTATCAAAGGGGCAACTCCAAGTTGAAATGTACTCCAAAACATTAACTTTAAAATGAAATAACTAAGAGCAATAGAAAAACTAATAGCACTGCTAATTCCACCAATTATTGTAAACAATCTTACAGGTAATTTTGATTGTTTTACTAAGCCCAATAGCGCTTCGTTAAGAAGAGTAAAAAAATCATGCTTGGTATTCCCTAATTTCCTCTTTTGCTGTGTGTAGGGAACTTTAGCAATGGGAAAACCAATCTCACACAATAATCCCCGGAAATACGGGTAGGGATCATTCAATGAGCGAAGTACCTTAATTACTTGTTGGTCATAAAGTCCTGCGCCAGTGGCATCATTAATCAACTCAACTTCAGAAACTTTATTAAGTAGGCGGTAGTATATCTTCCGCACAAAACCCCATTTACTAGCCTCATTGCTTCGCCTAACCGCCAAGGCCACTTTGTAGCCCTCTTCCCATTTCTGTACAAATTCTAGAATTATTTCGGGAGGGTCTTGCAGATCGCTAGGAATCATAATGCAGGCATCCGCATATGATTGTAAAATCCCATAATAAGGCGAAGTTATAGACCCAAAATTTCTAGTATTCAATATAACTTTAATTTTTTTGTCTTTAGCAGCTAAAATTCTTAACTTGTCTACAGTGCCATCAGTTGAGCAATTATCTATAAAAATATGCTCGTAATCATAAGGTAGCTTTGAAGCTGTAAGTCTAATCCTTTCAGATAATTCGACTATATTTTTCACCTCATTAAAGCATGGCGTTAATATTGATATTTTCTTATTTTTTTTATTATTAATTTTATTCATATCAGTTCATAATATCATCTGAAAGAGATTTTAATGGATTCTAAATATGAGATTCATTTTTTGCAACAGGTTAATACCCTTCTAAATTGGCTTGATAGATTTTTTAAGATCTAGCTTTGAGCCTATGTCAGTAACAGTTTTCTGCTTTGCGTATTCTTCCCAACCATTCTTATTTAAGCCCATATTATATTCTGGTAGTCTCAATTGCATACACTTAGTACATAGGTCTACATTTTTTTTATTTTTATTAATTTCATCAAGGTTGCTTTCTAAGAAATTTTTTGCAACTACATTTTCATCTCTTTGCCAAACTGTACAACAAATTGGTACAGATAAATCTGCATTTATATTAATTTGATTCTCTCTAAAAGGGCAGGTATTTTCTGGAAGTACAGATTTTGATGAAGCCTCAATCCCTTCATCAATAGTGACTAGCAAGTTATCTTTTAATAACCTAGTTTGCAAATCTGGCTTGCCTTCAATATGAGAAATCACCCTCTCTAAAGGCATTACAAGTGCATATGTTTTAGAGACAACAAAGCCTAACTTGTTGGCAAACATCTCCATCTCATCAATATTTATACCGCAATTATCTTTATATAGATGATAGTTTATGTCTACGAGTGTATTTGCATTATATTTATCAATTAATTTTCTAATCGAAATCAAATTTTCTTTTACTAATTCAATATCACCACCCTGGTGAGTATTATTATATGCAGCTGGAAAGAAGCCCGATAATGAAACTTTTAAATAGTCCGGATTTGATTGAATTATTTTATCGAGGCGAGAGCGAAACTTAATTGATAAATTACTAGACAACGCAACAGCAACGTTTCTTTCATGGACATAGTTTATAATTTCACTTAGGTATGGGTGAAGTAGTGGCTCGCCCCAACTATATAAACTAATATGTGACGTAAATGGTGAATCTTCCATAATTTTATCGAATACAGATTTGAAAGTTTTTAGTGTCATTGATCCCTTTGGGACATCAGTTTCCTCAATGCTATGAGGGCAAGATGCACACTTAAGGTTGCATGAACTTAAAATATCTACAGTATAATAAGGAGCATCATCATCATGAAAACTTAAAACTGGTATCTCTGGAATATCTAACTTTTTTAGCTGACTTAATATCTCATCTTCCTTCAAAGCTACAGCAACTAAAATAACTACATCTTTACGGTCATGAAGTATATTTTTTAATTCAATCGGACTGTAAACTTTCAAACCTTGTGAGTACTTATTGTTAAGAGCTTTATCAGAGTCAACAAATCCTAAAACATCTATATTATTATTTTTTAATTGGCGCAAGGCCCCAATACCAGTCATTCTGGCACCCCAAATTATGACTTTTTGGTTAGAAACAAACTTAAATACTGTATCCCTATTTTCCAATAGCATGTCCTCTAAAGATTTCTATATCCGCATCAGTTAATGTTTCTTTGTAAAATTTAATTAATTTGCCTATTGAGCTCTCAAAGGGTGTGAAATCGAAATCTCCAATTTCATTAAAAATTATCGACGGATCTCCTGAATACTCAGGATTCATTCCAGGATTTTTTACAATTACATCTGTGCTATTACTCATAAGGTCGTTAATGATTTCGGCAAGGTCCACCAATGAGATCGGGGTTCCTGAACAAAAATTATAACTCGTTCTTGCTAGTGGAAACTTATCTAGTATGCTGTGTAAAAAACGAGAGAAGTCATCTACCCAAATATAATCAAAAAGCATATTGCGATTTAAAGATACAGGAATTCCGGCAAGAGAATTACATATATTATTAGAGATAAAACGCCTTGAATAATCTTCATAGCTCCCAAAAATTCCAAATAACCTCAAATTAGTTACTTTATTTTCTTCAGTACTTTCTAAAGCATTTGCAATACAAAATTTACCTAGCCCATATGTATCAATAGGGATACTTTTCTTAAATAATGATTCCTTCATTATTGGCTCATATACTCTTTTATCGTATTCAGCGCCCGAACCTATTTGAACCATATGTCCAAAATATTTTTTTGCATTATATATATTGAAAAATACTTTTAATGTATTTTCTACTGAAGTAATATCTACTGCTGAGTGAATTACAAGATCAGGTTTTAATTTTTTAACGTACTCAAGACATGAATTATCGTCAAAAAGATCTAACTCTTGTCTGGTTGGGGCATAAACCACAAAATTTTTCTTTTTCTCAAAATATTTCTTGAGATTTTTTCCAATAAATCCTGTGCCACCAATAATTAATAATCTCATAAGATTTATCTGTGAATTGTAATAGGAATTACGTCGTCTTTTTTAGGCTGAATCCACCTATTCTTTTTAATATTTTTTAAATCTTCTTCGCCACCAATTGCTTTAACTACTTTATTAACATGACTATCTAAATCTTCCTCAACACAAACCATTGGTGCAGAACATGTTGAACATAAATCCACACATTTCCTTTCGCCTGCTAACATAGCAACCTGAAGCTCCCTTAAAGAATCACCATTCCAAATCTCAGAGACACTCTCTTTAGAAACGTCTCCTATCACAACTTTTCTTGGCCAATCGAGGGTACATGGACTAACGGTACCGTCACAATTAAAGTGAAGATACATAAAAATAAACGGGCAAGAATCTTTCCATTGATTAATTTTTTGTCCATACATCCCAGTATCAGTAACATCATTTTGCTTATCTAACTGGGTATCTGCCCATTGAGGCACTACTTTTTCTATGAATATCTCATCGCAAATTGGTGTAAATGTATCAAAAAAATACTTTTTTTCTTCTTCTGAGAGATTAAATTTAATATCCTTATCTCCCTTTAAAGCATGAGCCTGATCTGCAATCTTTACATAAATCTGTAGCTCACTTTTTTCCCTAACTTTTATTTCATATAAACTTTTCACGCCATCTATAATCTCTTGAAATACTTGCTTAGTCCCAGCAACAGTCATGTATCTCTCATCTGACAAGCCTTCTAGAGAGATATTAATTCTTTGTAGACCTGATTTAACTAAACCCTCATTAAGTTCAGGTGTCATTTTTGAGCCGTTTGTAAACATTTCAATAATATCTGCCGAGCCACTCTTGCTCGCATAATCAACCATTTTAACCACTTCTGGATGCAATGTCGGTTCGCCATGATTACCGATTTTTATTTTCTTAATTTTATCTGGGAAGTCATTAAAATCATCAACAATCTTTTTAAACATTGAGAATTCCATAAACCCTCTTTTTAGACCTACATCTTTCATCCCTTGGGTATCAGCTTGAAAACAAAAGCTACAACGATAATTGCATAAACTAGAGATATCGACGTGTGCAGATATAGGTGTCTTTAAGGGCACTAATTCTTCCAATGGTGTTTTTTCTGCAGAATGTATTCTAGGTCTTACTACTACTTCCTCTAAATCGCTCATTTAACCCCCTCTATTTTCTAACTCAAGAGTACTTTATCTTCGAATACCACAACTTTACAGGTTATTTTATTTTCTTCAACAAATCTTATTACCTGCTCTGCGTAATTCCCAGGCAACATAATAATAAGGAGATCACAATTGGTACTAATAAAATTTTCAGGGCTAATAATCTTTTTATGAAGTATTGGAGTAAATTTACCTTGTTTAAAGGTGGCAGAATCAATTACATACTTTATTTGCTTTAGCTTTGCAATTGCCATAAGCGCAAGCGCTCTATGTCCAGCACTCCATATTGCAACATTTTTATGCTTATTCACCTCTTTTTGAATTGATTTAACAATATCTGAGACTGTCTCTATGGCTCCGCCAATATTGATTCTTTCCTCAGGTTTCGCGATTACAACAAGATCATTTCCATTATTTTTTTTATAGGATTCTAAAATACTAAAGCCGTTAATTTCCATAGCCTTTCTTAATGTCTTTTCTGTAAAATATACTAAATGGTCCGCAACAAATTCGTAAAGACAATTTTTTTCAAGCAAATAGTCTACATTTGGAACTGATACATATATTACGCCATCGTTACCTACTAAATTTCTTAAGCAACTTAAATAATTCTTTGTTTCAGGCTGATGTTCTAAAAAGTTATTACAAACAACTAATGAATATTTTTTATTATAGGATTCTGGTAACTCAGTCAGGTAAGCTTTTTCTACTCTTAATTTCTTTTTCTTACATTCCTCAATATTCTCAAGGGAATGCTCAATACCATAAGCATCGACATCTAACCTCTCTAATACCTCCAAAAAATCCCCTTTTCCAGAACCAACTTCAATTGCATCTTTTCCTAAGATATTGTATTTTTCTATAAAAGGACGCCACTCATTAGCAAGGTTTTCTTTAGAGCCTTCAGACAATGAAGCGGCAGTTATAACGTCTTTATAATAGCTAACCGGTTCATTCTCAAGCTGAATTAAGCCGCAATCAATACACTGACAAACCATTAATGTAATCGCTTGATCTTCTTCAATTTCCTCAAGGCTTGAGATAAAATGTTGAGCTGCTTTTGGAAATCCATCAAGGTTAATTAAAGACTCAATTCGGGATGAAGCACATAGTCGGCATTCGAATTTTAGATTTTTTGATTTCATATCGTTTAAGAAATATATTTAATCGTAATTATTAAGAATATTCCATCTATCATTTAATTTCTTTAGTCTTTTATCATCTTCTCTTGTTATAAGAGAATAAAATTCTCTTTTATTTAATAGCCATAATAATTCGAAATGTACTGCATTCAATAAGGTTTCTTTGATCTTTTTTTTATTTAAAGCTTCTGCATGAAAAATTATTTTTCTTGTCTCAAATCTTGATAGATGACTCTCACTAATTTTTTTTAATGGATCTACAGAAACGTCTGATATACCTCCACCAACCACAAAATCAAGATTATGATCTCTACATTTATTAGCAATCTCAATACAACTATCATTAACATTATCCTCATTAACACTATCTAATGCTAACCCTTTAGATCTTACAAAATCGACTCTTCCAAAAACAACTCCATCAATTCCATTTTTCTTTGCAGCTATCTCTATCATTTCGCTGCTATTGTTGAAGCCGGTATGTGTTTCAATATTAGCCAGGAAGTCTACATCCGCTCTTTCATCTGAATTAAATACTTTATTTTTAGCAACAACATACTTTTCCATCGCATAGGATGTTTCAACCATAGGTGCAATGACATAATCTACGCCAAATTGTTTTGCCTCTATTAAGTCTCGGACTGCTTCGCAGCCACCAATTTTAAGTCCAATACCGATACTAGCTCTTCTAGATAAATCCATTAACCTTAATAACTCTTCAGTTCGCGTGCCTTCAGCCTCAAACTCTGCTTTCACTGCTAACGCCCCATTTTCTCTGAGCTTATGAAGGATTTCTAGCATTTCTTTTTCAGTTTTGTTCATAATCTTTTTAGTCTATTAAATCGTTAAAATTTTTAAACACTTTAGTATTTTTACTGCTTATAATTTTATCTGTAGATAATACCTTATGATGCATAAATTTTATAGAGGCTAAGCTAGCAGCTTTTTGATCAAGCTCGCTATCGCCAATCATAATTATATTTTCGGGTGGAATTGATGATAATTTAATTATTTTATAACACCCATCTGGTGATGGTTTTTTAAACTCTACGTCGTCACTAGTTATAATATATTTAAAAAAATTATAGATACTATGTTTTTTAAGGGTCTTATTAGCTAAATCTTTTGGTTTATTTGTAAAAACTGCCATCTGAATGCCTCTAGTCTTAAGGTAGTTTAGATAATTGATTACTCCATCAAAGAGTTTTTCATTGTCCAGCGGGTCTGCTAAATATTTTTTTCTAAAAATACCTAAATACTTTTTAGCATCTATCTCATTAGCTATTGTTTTTTTTATCATCTCTTCCCCACCAAGACTCAGATAGAGAGAGATATCTTTAGATTTTAAAGTAGGAAGATTTAAATCTTCACGAATAGTATTAAGTAATCTAATTACTGTTTTATCAGAATCAACTAAAGTACCATCTAAATCAAAAATTACTAGTTTAACTAAGTCCATTAACTAAAAATATTCTTAGCAAGTTCATCTTTATCCAAGAAAGGACTCATATCATGAAGAGATGGCGAAACCATACTTCCATCGTCTAATTTTCTTGAAGTCAACTTTGGAGAAAATCCTTGATTAGGATCAATAACGATTTCGAAAATTCCTGATTTATTATCATTTAGCATTTTTAAAAAATGTGATGAGGATAGCTGAGATAATTTAGTGACTTTAATATTTGGAATATTTAATGCTTTACCTAACGCGATGAAGTTAGGCATTGTGACACCACTTTTTGGGCCAACCCCAGAGACATTGTCAGAAAAGTATGCTTCCTGAGTTTGCTTAATTGATACATACCCATCATTATTAAGAATAAAAACCTTGATAGGTAAGTTATATCCCTGCATAGTTTGAAGTTCTTGCAAATTCATCATCAAACTTCCATCCCCAGCCAAACAAATTATCCTCTTTCCTTTCATTGCAATTGCAGCGCCGATTGATGCAGGTAAGTCATACCCCATTGATGCTGATCCAGAATTTGTATATAAACGTTGGCCTTGTTTGATTTTAGCTGCTTGAAAAGTTATTACACAGGCTGACCCATTCCCTGTGATAACCACATCATCTTTATCTAATAAATTAAATAGTTCATCGGTAAAAGCATATGGATTAATTTTTTTATTTTTTGTATTAATATATTCCGGAAGCATTACTGGGTACTCAATCACTCTTTCCTTGCACCACATGAGGTATTTTTTATGATCTTTTATAGTTGTATAGCCTAAATCTTGTATCTTCTGAATAAAAAGTGGGATAAAGATTTTAAGGTCCGCCTTAATCTTGTGCTCAATTTTTAAAGTTGGTTTATCTAATTCAGCTTGATCAATGTCAACCATTATTTTAAAAGCCTTAGGTGCAAACTCCTTCCAATTATAACTAATTTGCCTAATATTTAGTCTACAGCCTAGGATAATTAATAGATCAGAGTTCTGAACAGTAAAGTTTCCTGGTCGATCTCCAACTGTGCCTGGCTTTCCAGAATAATACTTATTATCATTTGAAATTAAGTCATGTGCATTCCACCCAGTCACGGTAGGTATTTTTAATTTTTTTATTAATTTTAAAAATTGTTTACTCATATTAGAAATACTTACCCCAGTACCAGCAAGAATTACAGGTCTTCTTGATTTTTTTAATTTCTCAAAAATTATATCGAAAGTTTTATCATTTAAATTGGATTTTGTTAATAGCTCGAGTTTTGTATTATTAGTAACCCCTGGATCATTAACTAATTTTTTAATACCCCCATCAAAACCCTTTAATTTATTCGGATCTATTAACGATCCTTGAACATCAATAGGTACATCTATCCAAACTGGCCCAGGCCTTCCATTTGTTAAAAGATAAATTGCTTTATCCATAATTTCTTTTATGTCTCTAGGATCTTTAACAGTTACTGCGTACTTTGTAATAGGTTTAGCCATGGATACAATGTCAACCTCTTGATCACCTAATTGTCTTAAACTTGTTTTGTAATTTTTGTGATAAGTTTCATTTTTTACTTGACCAGATACAACCAACATTGAAAGAGAGTCAGTAAATGCTCCATACACACCATTAAGAGCATTGATTCCTCCTGGTCCGGTTGTGACATTTAGTACGACAATTCTATTTATTAATCGGTAATAACTCTCTGCAGCCATAGCCGCACTTTGTTCATGATGAAAAAAAACGGGGGTTAATTCTTTGTGTCTGGTAAGAGCATCATTTAAGTGCATGGCTCCTCCTCCAGTAACCAGAAAAACATGTTTTGCACCAACTTCAACAGAACGTTGAGCAATGTAATCTGCAACTCTAATTTTTTTATTCATAACAATAAAATAATACTACGCCGCTGTTGCGATAGTAATAATATTTCCAAGTTTTATCCCAACTGGAACATTGAGCCATCTAGGAAGTTTTTGAATTTTAAAACCAAAAACCCATAGTAAATTTTTCAATAAAAAACTAATCTCAAAATAATTTTTAGATTTACGCTGATCAAGAACTTTAAATCCAGATCTATTTAGAATTGAACATGTTGTTTTGTAATTAAATAACTGAGGGTGTTGTTGGCAAAATGGTGGCCATCTCCAACCAAGAATTTTTCTCATAATTGATGATTCATCATGAGTAACAATTAATATTATTGCACCAGCCTTCATTTTTTTTCTTATTTTTTTAAGTATTTTTAGAGGATCTAAAAGATGATCAAGAACATGAATTATTACTACAGTAGATAATTTATTATCATCGACCATTTCAATTTGTTCAATTGCTG
>CAZPCL010000001.1:0-36745 GCA_964585105.1 uncultured Methylobacillus sp. | reverse complement strand
GATTCTTTCTGGACTCTGATAATTAAATTTTGCTACATGCAGCACATCAAGATTTCCTAATTCAGTATCTATATTAACTTCATCAATATAGTGATAATTATAAATTTTAAAAACTTTAGCATTAGTTATTGGTATTTGCATTATATTTAATGGATCTAAGAACATAAATTGGAACATAAAACTTAGCTGATCTTGTGCCTGATTTATTAAACCATACTTATTGCTACTTTCCTTCCTATTTATGATTAGAGTTTTACTTTTCCAATCAAAAAATGCTTCTGAAGTTTTCTTTTTTCCATGGCTATACAAATAATAGTCTGGTCTCAACCCTATTATATTTATTGATCCTCTACTTTTTTGTATTAATGGTTCTGAATAAAAAAAAGAACTTATTCCTTCTGCCTTGGCTTCATAATAAATTTCATAATTGTTTATATTAACTTTATAGTCAATTCCTAAACTACCAACCTTTGAAATTGTTTTTTTTTCATTTTTAATATTAACTTGGCTATCAACCCCAAATGGTCTTATTTTACTTATTGCACCCTTATTTGGGCCAAGATCATGAAATACTTTATAAACCATTTCTATTGATTTTATTGACTCCCCATAGATTGCCTCCTCGTTTGGCTCATCAATATCTCCAACCGGTTCGCATAACTTACAATATATCTTTTCTTCTTTTATATTTCCTTTACTTTTCAAACTTCTTTTTTTAGATTTTTCAATGGCTTTTTTATTTATTTTTTTCTGTGGGATTAAATTATCTTTACTTATTTCTGGAGGCATTTGCACTAATTGAATATCAAGAATTTTATGATTCTTAATATTCAATTTTATATTCGATAAGAATATAAAATGTATCCCAATTGAAATAAATATTCCATATATTAAGATACGGTTTCTCATTTTTTTTATTTGATTGGCAATAAATTTGTTTTTACTAGAATTTGCTCTATATCAATCCCAATATCTGTTTTAATTTCAATCTTTATGGGAATTCTATATGGCCCTCTTAAGATCCATAAATAATGTGTTGAGTTGCTTCTTCCTTTTATTTCACCTTTGTAAACATCTACTTCTAGACTTCCATAAATAGTTTTAATAAATTCACTTCTAACACTATTGTATATATATGTTCGACTTTTTTTCCCATCAACGACCTCAAAAGTATATTTTTTTTTACTTAGGGATTCAAAATTAAATTGATATAAATAAGTTAGCACATCAAAATGTTTCTCTTTAAGTAAAATATTTCTGGTTTCTTGCTTATAAGCTAATTTCACTTGCTTATCTTTATAATCAAAAACTGCCAAAATATTCTTTTTTGGTTTTTTCTTATTCTTTAATTTAAATATTTTTGGGGAAAATCCATCTATACTCAACTGCCCTTTACTGATAACTTCTCGATCTCCTAAAAGCTTTAATATTCCTTCTGCCTTTGTTATAGCCTTTATTTCATATTGATTATTTTTTTGGTTAAAATCTACAATTACCCTACCCAGATTGTTACTTTTCTGTAATAACTTATATTCACTATGAAAAGTCTTTGGAAATAACTTAGCTTCTACGCTGAAAGCGCATAGTAAAAGTATTAAAAACGATAAGTTTTTAAATAATTTCAGACTGAGGTTCATTTAGATCTCTATTGGCTATTCCCCCAATCACAAATACAGTTTCTCCATTTTTTTCTAAAATTCTTATTACCTCTTCCTTATCATCAGGGTTTGTTATTACTACCATTCCAATCCCGCAGTTAAATGTTTTATATAGTTCTTCATCACTAATATTTGCTTTTTCCTTAAGCCATTGAAATATTAATGGCATATTCCATGAATCTTTTTTGATAACTGCTTTTTGATTGTCTTTTAGTACTCTAGGGATATTTTCGTAAATACCTCCTCCGGTAATATGAGCCAACCCATTCACTTTAATTTTTTCTAATAAACTTAAAATTGATCTTACATAAATTTTGGTTGGCGCCATCAAAACATCGCCAAAAGTTTTCCCATCAAAATCATAGCTAAGATTTACTTTCTCTTTCTCTAATATTTTTCTTATCAATGAGTACCCATTTGAGTGCGGGCCGGAAGACGCTATACCAATTATCGCATCTCCCTCTGAAATACTTTTACCATCTATAACCTTACTGCGTTCAACTGCCCCTACACAAAATCCGGCCAAATCATACTCCCCCTTGATATACATACCTGGCATCTCTGCAGTCTCGCCTCCAACCAAAGCACATCCAGCCAATATACATCCATCTGAAATTCCCTTTACAACTTCCGTTGCCATTTCTACATCTAATTCCCCACATGCAAAATAGTCTAAAAAGAATAACGGTTCTGCCCCTTGCACCAAAATATCATTTACACACATTGCTACTAGATCTTGTCCAATTGTATTATGCGTATCTAAATCAAATGCCAATTTAAGCTTTGTTCCAACACCATCAGTTCCAGAGACTAGCACAGGGTGTTTAAATTTTTTAGGTATCTCAAATAATGAGCCAAAACCACCCAGCCCACCCATCACTTCAGGTCGATTTGTTGCTTTGGCGAAAGGTTTTATATTTTCTACTAATTTATCCCCTGCTTTTATATTAACGCCAGCGTCTTTATATGAAATTGATTGATCTTTATTGAAAGAATCTTGAGACAAGTTATTTATCCTCTGAAAAAATGAATACTTTACGTATAATGTGATTTTAACTTAATTTAGTATCAATAGATATTTCTCATCTTATCAAATCTTATGGAACAACTTTTATTAAATATTAAATTACCTATTCAAAAAACATTTGATAATTTTATCGTTGGCAACAATAGAGAATGTTTTGATTTATTAAATAATTTTGTTTTGCCTAATAATGATGTTTTCTTTATTTATTTATGGGGAGAGAATGGTTGTGGCAAATCTCATCTAGCAGAAGCAATAAAAAATAAAAATATTACAACAATTGAAGATATTGATCAGGCAGACAAAAATGAGCAAATTGATATTTTTAATATTTTTAATGAGCATAAGTCAACACATAAAAAATTATTAGTAACTGGAAATAATAATCCGAATAAAATGATGTTAAGAGATGACCTAGCAAGTCGTTTAAGTTGGGGGTTGGTATACAAACTTAATTTGCTTTCAGATATTGAAAAAAAACTTGCTTTAAGTCAATATTCTAATGATAGAGGTCTGAATCTAAAAATTGAGGTTATTGAGTATTTACTAAGATATTACAAAAGAGATTTACATTCACTGATTGCTACTTTAGATGCATTAGACCGTTGGTCACTTAAAACCAAACGGTCTATTACTATCCCGCTTCTCAAGGAGATGAATCAAAAAAATTTATTTGAATAATCTAAATTTTTCCAACTAGATCTATTGCTGGCTTTAGAGTTTCAGCCCCTGGTTTCCAGGATGCTGGACAAACTTCATCTGGATTCGCTTCAATATATTGTGCAGCCTGAACTTTTCTTACTAAATCTGCTGCGGAACGTCCTATACCAAGATCATTCACTTCTATAGTCTTAATTATCCCTTCAGGGTTAATAATAAATGTACCTCTTAATGCGAGACCTTCTTCCTCAATCATTACCTCAAAATTTCTCGCCATTGCACCTGTTGGGTCACCAATCATTGGAAATTTTATTTTTTTAATTGACTTAGATGAATCATGCCAAGCTTTATGGCTAAAGTGAGTGTCTGTTGAAACTGCATAAACTTCAACATTTAATTTCTTTAATTCTTCGTAGTGATCTGCAAGGTCACTTAACTCAGTAGGGCATATGAAAGTAAAATCTGCTGGGTAAAATACAACTGCTGACCAATGTCCTTTTAAGTCCTCATCTGTAATATCTATAAATTCGCCATACTCATCTTTGGCATGGTACGCTTTAGAGTTGAAAGGCATAACATTAGTATTTATTAATGAACTCATTGTTGCTTCCTTTTTTAATTTATTTTAAAATATCATTCTAATAGAATTATTCCATTTGTATAATTAAATATATATATTGAATTAATAAATAATGCTTATTATAGATTTTCTTTACTTATCTCATAAATTTCTTTTTCTTTCTGAAGTTGTTTTAATCGTGCTTCAACCCTAGACTTTTGATAAAAATCACCATCAGGCGCCCTTACTGCCATATCCATTTGGGCTATAGCCTCCTGTAAGTTGTATTTGTAATAAAATGATTCTGCAAGATTTTCATATTGCAAAAGCTGCATCCCTTTTAACGAGTATGCTTTTGCTAGAAGCTCATAAAGGTTTGAATCATTTCGAAAAACTAATAAGTAACTTCTTAAAAATTTAATAGCCTCTGCTGATAATTTTCTCGCAATAAAATAATTTGCTAATCCATAAACAAAAATTCTATGATTTGGATATTTTTTTAATGCCCTTGATAAAACTTGATATGTACTATTTAAATCGCCTCTTTTAAGTAAAATTTCAACTCGTAATTGCTCTACCATTGGATTCTCAATATTCTTACTCATAATCCATTCCAATTCACTTTGAGCCTTATTAAAATTTTCATTTAATAGATACGCATAAGCAAGAGCATACCTTTCACCAAGCTCATTAACATAAGCTTTATTTTTCACATTTATTTCTAGCTCTTTTTGTATAGCTTTCTTATCCCTAAGAAATACTCTAAGTTTTCCTTTTACAAAATGAAAGCTTAAGTCATCAACTCGTTGTTTATATGGGTAGCTGGATAAGCGATCCTTAATATCACTGATACGTTCTGAAGTAATTGGATGGGTTCTAAGAAATGAAGGTGAAGCTCCTGACGAATATCTACTACCTTTCTGCAAGGTTTTAAAAAAATCAATAGACCCTCTCACATCAAAGCCTGCCTTATCTAGAATTTTAATACCTACACGATCTGCTTCTTTTTCATTTTCTCTTGTAAAGTCTAAGACAGTTTGAACTCCAAGTGCTTGCGAAACTGCAAGCGCTCCCCTAGCTAAATCAGGATTTGAGCGTGCTAACAATAAAGCTAACCCGAGCCCTAAATATGATTTAAAGGAATCTTTCTGAAGTTTGCCAATCATTCTAGCAACATGTCTTTGAGTAATATGTGCAACCTCGTGACTTAATACGCTAGCAAGTTCTGACTCAGTACTTGCAGACAAAATAAGACCCGTATGAACTCCAATTACCCCACCTAACATTGCAAATGCATTAATTGATGGATCATTAACTATAAAAAATGTAATCCCACTTCCTGAATAATCACTTGCTTTTACTATTTTATCTGTTACTTTATTTAAATAATCTTCAATTTCAATGTCACGAATTACCCTATCACTCTGGTAAACTTCTTGAAGAATCTGGCTACCGATAATACTTTCTTCATGAGCGCCAATAACAGTTTCACTATAATCACCTAAATCAGGCAATTCATTAGCTAGTAAGATTTCTGAAAAAAAGAAAAGTGAGAGGAAAAGCTTCTGCATAATTTTATTTAGAGTTATTATATTTAAAATTATTATAAAAAAGTATTATAACCCTATGCTTACACATATTGATAAAGATGGTAATGCCAAAATGGTTGACGTATCAAAAAAAAGTGATTCAAACAGAATTGCTATTGCATCTGGCCTTATTGAATTAAATAATGCAACTATTCGTTTAATTGAAGTTGGAAATTTAAAAAAAGGTGATGTGTTAACTGTAGCAAAAATTGCAGGCATACAGGCATCCAAAAAAACATCGAGTCTAATTCCTCTTTGCCACAATATTAATTTAGACAGCATTAATATTGAGTTTAGGATAAGCAATAAAGAAAATAAGATTTACTGTCAATCAACTGTTGGGTGTTCAGGTAAAACAGGGGTAGAAATGGAAGCGTTAACTGCTGTTTCAATAGCACTCCTTACTATATATGACATGTGTAAAGCTTCTGATAAAAATATGGTGATATCAGAAATTAAGTTGCTAGAAAAGCATGGAGGTAAATCAGGGGTATGGATGTCAAAAGATTAAAGTGGCGATAGTTACTTCAATTTCTCAACAATATTATTTGCTACAGTTTTTGGGTTAATATTATTGATCTCATAATTCTTATCTTGTAGCCATGAAGCATTTTTACCCCAAGGACTATACCTAGTAGGTTCGCCTACACCAAAAATTGTAAATGATTTTGTGTTTACAGCACTTGCAATATGGCCAAGTCCGGAGTCATTCCCGACAAAGAAATCTGATTTTTTAATAATTGCAGCTGTTTCTAAAAGATTATGATGTCCACAGCAGTCAATAATTGTTCCCTCATAGCCTAAAGCAAAATCTTTGGATAAAATAGCATCATATTTATCGCCAACTAAAATAATTACATCAAAAAAGTTATTTAAGATATTGGCTAACTTTATGTAATTAGAAATACCCCAAATTTTTCCTTCAAAATTTGCTCCCACTCCAATTGTCAATAAACGCTTGTTCTTATATCCACTAAAAATTTTATTGGTCAGTTCTTTTTCATAATCTGAAAGCCAAATAGTGGTTGATGGAATATTATTTTCAACTACTCTATTAAGAGATAAAAAATGTTTTTCGACGCTATGGATTTTTAAACTGGACTTATTAGGAGTCTTAAATAATTTTTTCGTAGCTTTTACAAAATATAAAATTCCATCTGACCTTAAATCAACTGCTAGATCATATTTTTTTTTCCTTAACTTTTTAATTAATGCTAAAACACCGAACCACCCCAACTCTTTATTTTTTTGATAAAAGTTATCTATATATGGACAATATTTAAACAAAATTTCTGAACGCTTATCTCCAACAATATCAAAAGTTGCATTTGGAAATTTAGAATGTAACGCTTCGAGTGTGGGTGTTGTTAAAATCACATCTCCAATATTGGATAATGTGATAAAGAGAATTTTTTTAATATTTTTATCTTTTATTATTTTTTTCATCGAAATTTAAATAGATTTTTTAATTTGAACCTCATGCCCCTTGTGCTTATCGTAATTCCATAAATATTGTGTAGGGGCTTTTCTAATTTCATCTTCCAGCAGCTTATTTAATTTTTTTGGTGTTGATACCGCATCGGATTTTAAAGATTTAAAATGAATTTTAAATCCTTTTCCATTATCTAGTCGTTCTCCAAATGCCATTACTAGATTAGCCCCTGTTTTCTTAGCTAGCCTGCTAACTAGAACCATTGTATATGCTGGACGACCAAAAAAATCAACCCACTCACCCTCTCCCTTGTTTGCCGCCTGATCTGGAAGTATTCCAACTGCTTCACCATTTCTTAATGCTTTCAGTATTTGCTTTACACCAGATTTATCTGTTGGGGCTAACTTATTTAAGCCCTTTTGCCTCCCTTTTTTAATCAAATTAACTAACCATTTTTGCCTTGGAGGTCTATATAG
Organism: uncultured Methylobacillus sp.; assembly: GCA_964585105.1. Taxonomy (GTDB): domain Bacteria; phylum Pseudomonadota; class Gammaproteobacteria; order Burkholderiales; family Methylophilaceae; genus BACL14. Next base: position 29,347 of record CAZPCL010000001.1, on the reverse strand, counting down.
AACAGTAAGAGGATATTTTGATCCGTAATATATTGAAGTTATTTCATAGCAACCCAAATGAGGAGTTAAAAATATTATTCCTTTATTATTTTTTTGTGCTTTATGTACTTCATCCAAACCTTTAACTTCTTTTACCCATTTTAAAATTCTACTTTCTTTGCTTAACCATATAGAAAAACCTTCTAGAATAGTTTTACCTGTTTCTCCAATATTTTTATTTATTGCTTTTTTTAAATCACTCTTATTGTTATATATATTTGAATTTGTAAGGTTACTCACTAATAAATTTCTACTTCTTGTATTAAGTAAGTTGAAAATATGTCCGATCAAGACACCCATTACTTGAATTACACATAAAGGGATTAAGGAAACAATAAACTTTAAAATTACCAATAAATATTTATCCATTTTTTAGTCTTTTATCTTTAATGCACCCAAAAAAATAGAAAACTTTTTTTAATACTCCTTCCTGGAGCTTAAATAGCAGTCTTGTTAATGGGTAGACTAATCGCTCCCACCCAATAAGCTTATTTTTTTCATATCTTTGGTTGCCAATAGCGGATTCATATTTTTTGTCCCATGTGGCAATTCCTGGCTGAACCGTTAGCACATCAAGACCTGATTTCCATGGTAAGCCCATAATTGTGTCATTTGGACATGAAACTTTTTTCATAGATTTAAGTAACTTTTTTGCTCCTATATAGGAAATTAAATATGCGTAAGCTCCTCCAGGAGATGTTGCAAGTCTTGTCAAATAATAATCATTGTAAAGTCTTATTACTTTTTTTTGCATCATTTTAGTTATCTTTGGTTTACCCAGGAACCTTATAGCCTCCCATGGATAAGAACAATTAATTAAGCGACCTAAAACTATTTTAAAATCTCTAGATAAAACCACATCGTCTTCCAGTACCAATGCAATAGCAACCTTATTCTTAACAATTTTTTCCAATACCGCTCTATGTGAGAAAAAGCACCCTAACTCACCTCGAGTTAGATCTTTTCCATAACAAAGCCTTCTCTTTAATCCTTGATAATCTATGTGCTCTAACAAATTTATTTTTTTACCATCTATTGCATCAAAAAATTCAAAATTACCAGGGATATTATTTAGTTTTTTTAGAATAGCTTTACGCCTTAAAATTTCATGAGGAAGGCTTATTACAAAGGTGTGCATTGAGTTTATTTTTAGAGTCATGATAAATTATTCTCTCATAATCTAACAAATAGTGATATATGAATTACGATACTCTTATATAATATTTATTTAAAGATAAACTATAAGATCACCTGATATTGGACGAGGTAATTTTATATTTAACTTCATATTTTTTCCAATTAATTTAAGTAATTGAGTAATTAATAAAATACTATTGATGATAAATGCTACTAAATTTAAATTTGAGGAAGTATTGCTTGTTAGCTTACCTCTACTACTAATATTTTTCCGTGGCATTGCAGATGTAACTGTTCTATTGATAGGTCTCATATTTTTATACCGCTCTTATAGTAATAATGACTGGGTGTGGTTGAACCAAAAATGGTTTATTTTTAGTTTAATTTTCTGGTTATATTTATTATTAATTAATAGTCCATTAAGCGTAAACTCTTCAGAAAGTTTTTTATACTCTCTTGCATTTATAAGATGGCCTCTATTTGCAATGGCTATTTCAATGTGGCTTCTTCAAGACCACAAATCTCGTAAGAAATTTCTAATAGCATTGTTATTTACCTTGATTTTTATTGTTATTGATATTTGGTGGCAATATATTTTTGAGTTAGATTTGTTCGGTAACCCAAAATACTCAAATACGGATACGCGACTAACAGGTCCTTTTAGAGATAATCCAGTCCCTGGTATTTTTCTAGCTAGATATTTATTCCTTCTGTTATATCTTGGTTTTTTTATCAGATATTTTCAAGGTCCAACTAAGAATTTATCTCTTATTTTCTTAATAATATTACTTGGAATATTATCTATTTATATAACAGGTGAAAGAATGGCTTTGATTATTTTTATCAGTGGGGCAAGTATAGTAAGTATTGGTTTATTCAAACAATACATAGATATAAGGAGATATATTCTTTTTAGTTTGTTCTTAATTATTAGTTTTCTTGCTTTAGCCCAACAAGCATTTCCAAATTTAAGTGATCGAATGATTACTGACTTATTGTATAAGCTTTCAAATTTTAGATCTTCTGACTATATGTTAGTTTTTAAAAGTGCATACGCTGTATGGATGGAAAGCCCAATTTATGGTGTAGGTTTTCATCAATATCGTGATGCTTGTATTAATCTAGGTTACTGGGGGTCGGGAGGAGGAGTTTGTTTTCACCCGCATAATATTTCTCTTGAATTATTATCAGAAACAGGAATTATTGGATTTATATTATATTTTAGTATGATTATCTCTATTGCTTTTTCAAGCTTAAAATCCTTATATAAAAAACAGGAATGGCTACTTTTAGCACTATCTTTTAACTTAATCTTTATTTGCTTTTTCCCGCTAATTGGAGGTATGAGTCTATTTAATAATTGGATTGGCGCAGCAATCTGGCTCCTAGTTGGCTGGGTATTAGTTACGTCAAAAAACTATAAAACTTCTTAATAGATCTAATTAAGTCATCTGTGGTAAATTTTTCAAGGGCTTCTGTTTCTATGATCCTAAATGGTGGTCTTGCTAATTCAGATTTTGTTCCAGATGTTGTTGGTCCAAAGAGTGCTAAGCCTGGCTTCTTTAAACATGATGCAATATGGCTTGGACCAGAATCATTTCCTATTACAAAAAAAGAGCTATTAATAACTCCTGCAAGATCTCCCCATTCCAACAATTCTAATTTATGTCCTAATAAATATTTTTGTAATTCTACTTCATCTGGACCTAAAATATTTACTACATCAAATCCTCGGCCAATAAATTCTTTTGCAAGCGGTTTATAAAATGGCCATCTCTTTTCTGTGTGCTTACTAGATGACCCAGGAATTAAAACAACATATTTTTTTGATATATTTTTTTCTTTTAATAAAGATGAAACATCGTTAACCATCCAAGAAATATCTGGATCATAAATGTCTTGAGGCATCATTCCGTCACCTTTAAGCATATCTACTAATCCCTGAAGTCCAGATTGAGGATGGTCATTTCTTTTAGTTGTTAGCCATAATGCGTTCTTTAATAAAAAGAATTTATACGCTAACGTTCTTTGTGAATTTTGTAAGTCATAAACATGTGAAAATTTATATGAATTAAGTTGCCTAATTAAATAGTAATAACTCTTTAAATTCCATAATGGAAAACGATTATCAACAATAACATTATCAAAATAGGGGCTTAACCTCATTAAATTTTTGAATGATGAGGATGTGAGTAAAATCAAATTATCTTTTGGGTGTCTTATTTTAATGCTTTTAAATATTCCATCGGATTGGATTAAATCTCCAAAGGCTCCATGCTTAATAAGCAAGATATTTTGTTTTTTTTGTTGCATATTTATTTGTTTTTTATTTTAATTATTGAGTTGTATATCTTTATAATATTTTTCGAGAATGCTTTTTCGCTATAGTTTTCCATGAATTTCTTATAACCATTATTAGCCAAGGAGCTTGCAAGTTTTTTATTATCAATTACTTTTTTAATTACTTCTGCTAATTGATTTACATCATCAATTTCAACTAATAAGCCATCATGATTATCTGAGATAATTGCCTCAGGGCCAGGTGATTTGCAAGCAATATTTGGTTTTTTTGCTGCCCATGCTTCAATAATAACTGCTCCAAATGCATCGTTCCTTGATGGAAAAACACAAATATCTGAAGTTGCCATTAAAGCTTCTTTATCATCTCTCCACCCTAGGAATCTTATTCGTTCAGTTAATCCAAGTTTTTTAGATTGGCTTATTAAATCTTTTTTCAAGGGCCCCGAACCTGCAATCCATAAAAATGCTTCAGGAACTTTAACCATCGCTTTTATCAAAATATCCAAACCCTTGACTGAATGGAGTCGTGATAATGATAATAATAATGGCTTTCCTTCTGGGGTATTAAAATCATTACGAATTAATTTTTTAAATTTATTTTCATTTGTATATATAGGTAATTCATATATTTTATTATTTTCTATGCCTTGTAAAGCTATATGTTTTTTTAATTCACTTGTAAGCGCTATATGGTAATCACATGCTTTAAATCTCTCAACCCCCCTATATCCACTATGCCAACCAATATTGATATGTTTACCATGAACTAGAAAACTACTTGCCCTTCCCATCCAGTGATGGACAATATCTGGTTTAAAGTCATTTATTACTTTAGAAATTACTAATTTTGAGGACCACTTAAATAATTTATTGAAAGATACTGTCTGAAATCGAATACTAAGCTCTTTCAACTTCCTAATTCCTTTTTTATTTTTTGTATTTACAATTGCATATTGCTCTATATTTTTATTTTGTAACGCCCTAAGGGCATCAATATAAAATATCTCTGCACCTCCATCTTTATAACTTCCCATAATTTGAAGTATTTTCATAATTTTATTTTGTAGATAAGTGGAATAAATCTTCCAATTCTTCTCTGCCAATCAATCCATTTTCTAGACTTTGACAAATCATGTTTTTTACAATCTATCAATGTAATATTCCCACATCCGGAAACGGTATGTAAACCATCAGAAAAAATATTATGAAGATTTGGTTTAATTGTTTTAATTTTTATAGCTTTAAAATCTTTTGTTGTTAGTTTTAATAATTTCAAAATATTAACTTGTCCGCCATAGGTCTTCTTAGAGTCTTGAACAGGCAAATGTATTAAGTTATCTAATATAAAAGGCTTTCCCCCTGGTCGACTTAATTCAATGTTATTGCTTACTGGGTTATTACTATGAAGCTTCCACTCTCCGAGTAAACTATCAGAATATGCAATATACATCTCTTTCAATGCTCTGTTATTTTTACCAGGTAATGAATAAAACATCCACCATCTATTTTTATATTTAATAATACTTGTATCAATCATTGCAGTGTTTGGGATAATCTCTTTTATTCTTTTCCATTTTAATGGAAAATCAGTTGATTCATATATATAGGTCTTTTTCGATCTGCTTGATTCTGGAATCATATAAATTTTATTATTATCTTTAACAATAAATGGATATGATAAATGTGAGTAGTTTTTAAGTACATTTTGACTAGAAATTTTTTTAAAATTCTTATCGAAGACAATACAATCTATTCTTCCTTTTTTGAACCTATAATCTAAGAACTCAACAAATAAATAAAGTTTATTACTTTTCCATATGCCAAATGGATCAGCGATAAATTGATATGATTTTTCTGGGTAAATCCAAATTATTTCTTTTTTATTTGGTTTTTTTATAAATTTTGAAATAGGTTGTTTGACAATTCCAACTATCCACAAATCAGTCTCATAATTTTTTTTCATCTATTTTTTTAAAACAGCTCTGTATATTTTTAAAGTATTGGATTGCATATTTTTTAAGCTAAATAAATCTGTCTTAGAAACTTTTGGTGTATTTTTTATCCATTTTTTACACAGATTTACAGCCGCAGAAATATCATCTTTGTTAATAATACCCTCGGGAAATACTTCTTTTAATTGCTCTCCAACTCCACCATGACTATAACCAATAACAGGTACACCAATTTTTAACGATTCGATAGTTGTTCGCCCAAAAGCCTCAGGTTCATTTGATAATGAAAATACAATTTTGGATATTGACATAATTTCTCTCAAGTCAGAACGGTGTCCGATAAAAGAAATATTATCTTTAATATCAAATTTTATGGCCAAATCTTTAAGTTCCTTAAGAAAGTTTAGTTTATTTACTGCAACATCTCCTACGATTAATCCATGAATATCTGGGTTTTCTTTACTTAATACTTTAATTATATTAAGAAAGTCAATTTGTCCTTTCCACCTAGTCACTCTTGCAGGTAATGTTAATAAAATCCTATTGTTTAACTTTGGGTTATCTTTTTCCCACTTACGAATCCATGATTTACTAGGTTTAAATAAATATGGGAATTCTTTTTCATCTACCCCTCTATAATTTAGAAATATCTTCTTAGAATCTATTTTATAATTTTTTAGTATGTAGCTTTTAATCATTTTTGAAACTGCTATGATCGCGTCACCCTTTGCCATTATTGTGCTATAGCTATTTATTGAATATGGTCCATGAAAAGTTGTAACTATCGAAGGTCTTATTTTATGTGGCATAAATTTTAGTGCTATAAAACAGATCCATGCTGGGAATCTTGATCTTATATGAATAAGATCTACATTATTCTTACTTAATATTGTAATTAGTTTTGGAATTATTTTTAACGTCAAAAATGATTTTTTACCTATTGGTAGTTCAATATGCTCTCCTCCTTCTTGAACTAACTTATCCGTCATTCTTCCACCTTTAGATATTACTATTGAACGATAATTTTTTGAGACTAAATATTTTGAAATCTCTAATGTACCTCGTTCTACACCACCCGAATTAAGTGCTGGGAGTATCTGAACAATTGTCAATTTTTTTGATTTAATTTTCTTCGTCATAGTATTTAAAATTACTAACTTCCTTCTGATATAAATTTAAATGAATTATGTATTTTCTTAATTAGATATTTTTTTGCGCTCCGACTATTTTTGGAATAAATTTTGTAATTTTTAATAATTTTGATCATTTTTTCAGGGAAATCTACGGCATTTTTAAATGTTATTGAATTTTTAAAATTAGTAAGCTCTCTCATTGCTAAACCTTCTGAGAGAATGATAGGTTTCTCAAGTATTAATGCATCAATAATAAATCCAGATCCAGAGTATTTATATTGGTTTTTATTGTATGGAAGTAGAAAAATATCAATAGTGTTTATTAGATTCATAAATTCTTTTCTACCGTCAGTCCCATAAACTACTTTCACTCTAACTGATTTAGATATGTGTCTTGACAATAACTCTTTCATCCAGAAAATAAAAGTTCTTTTCTTTTTTTCTTTACTCATTTGAACTATAAATGTGATTGTTACATCGATATTATTCTTACGAGTATATATTCTTAGATTTCTTACTAACTTAGGAATTAAATACGTTCCTTTTGACGGTCTTGGACCTCCAAGACATCCTATATTTATATTATTTATTCCTAAATTTTTTTTATGTATACTATTTATCGGAACAGATACTGGAAACATCAATGTTCGTATAAATTTTACATTAAATTTATTTTTTATCTTACTTGATAGCTCATCTGTTTCAGTACACAATTTAATTTTTTTATTGTTTACTAAAAACACAAAACTCTTCCTTACCTCTTTTGGTAAATCATCTAGATAGTTTATTCCTAATATTCTAACAATCGGTAAAATATTCTTTGGAAATTTATTTTCACAAAACAATATCGTTAACATTGAAATCTCAGCTGTTCTTGCAGATGGTATTAAAAGATTTGTATTAAGTTTAAATTTAGTTTTTTTAAGAATTATTTCAAGATTTTCTGCTGATTTTCTAATATAATTCTTTGATTCTTTCCCTTCTTCTTTTATTAAAAATTGAGGCATGTCTAAATAAAATTTATTTTTTAAATTTAGCTCAGCTACTGGTGTATTTTTGCATGATATTACATAAGTACTATTATTTTTAAAATATTCATTTATTGTTTCTATTTGAGTTCTCTCATGCCCAAAAATAGAAAAAAGCCTACGTTCTAAAATAATAATATTTTTTTTCAATTTTTTAGCTTTATTGTATGAATTGATTCTTAATTAATTTTGCGCACCTAGTTGCCTCATTAATTACAACATAAGATTTATTTCTATTTTTATAACTTTTATTAATATTCCCAAATATAATTTTCTCTTTTTTTAGTCTATCTATTTCATTTGTAATACGACTTTTATTTTTAATCTTTAGTGAAAGGATACCCACATTCTGTCCCGCCGTTAGCGACTCATAAATCATAGATATTGAATCTTCAGAAATCCACGCATATTTTGCTTTATTCATTTGATTTTTTAACCAGTTTTGATTTTGTTTTTGAATAGAATGTATCTTTAAATTACTAAATGAAAGCTTTTTTATTTCTATAATAAAATCTTTCGGAGTTCTCCTAGAGGGACTTAAAATAAAATTTATTGATGAATTATTCTTTAATAGTTGTTCTATTTGAGCAGTAATAATATCACCATCCCATTCATAATGTTTTGAAATTCCACCAACCAATATTAATCCTTTTTTTTTATTTTTTTTTATTAAGTTTGATGTATTTGCTAGCGCTCCTTTTGTCCAGTAAATAAGACCTGTTCCTTTAAACTTATCATGCTCGGGAATTATGCATAAATTAAACCATTTACAAGGTAAACTTGGTTTCATTATTAAAATTGATTTTCCTCCGAAGAAGAATCTTAAATAAAGCAATGCAATATGAGTTTTATGTCCTACACCAATAATAAAATCTGGCTTTGGGATTCTTTTTAGTTTACCTATTAAAAAAAATATGGAAAAAAGGAAACTTTTACTATCTATATTTATAGTTTTAACACCTACCTCACAATTTAATGCGTTGATAAGTGACAATGATTGTTTTTCGTGGCCTGCCTTGCCATCTAAGAGCCTCCAGATTACTTGTTTTTTATTTCTAATCATATTGACTTTATCAATATCTCATTAAGATTTTCTGCGGACTGAGGTGCCATTGTTAAACCATACCTAAAATGTCCAGAGTTAACAAAAACATTTTCATAGTCATTATCTTTTTGTATAAATGGGATATTTTCTTTTGTGCCCGGTCTAAAACCTGCCCAATGATTTTCAACTTGGACATTAGCAAGGTCAGGAATTAATTCTTCAGCTTTTCTCATCAATGCTTCTTTTTTATCAATAGTCACTGTTTCATCAAATCCTACTTCTTCAATTGTACTCCCAGCAATTATTACTCCATCTTTTCTCTGTAAAATATAAAAATCATTCGAATAAAGAATTTCTCCAATATTTAAATTTGAGATTTTGTACTGAATCATTTGACCTCTTACTGGATATATTTTACTTTTATAATTTTCTTTTAGGTTAGATGTCCATGCTCCTGATGTAATTACAAAATAATCAGCCTCAATAAAACTATTTTTTTTTGTTGGCCACTTTTTAACTACTCCCTTTACATGACCAATTTCAGCAAGCTCCATATTCTCAATTATTTTTATTCCTATTATCTTCATAAATAATTTAATCGATTTCATCAGTCTAGGTGATCTTATTTGTGCTACTGATGGAAAATGGATAGATTCAAAATTTCTAAAAAATATTTCTTCGTATGGAAGATTTTGCTTATTAGCCCATTTAATGGCGTTATCTTTCTCAAATGGAGGAATTAATGTCATACCTGTTTTTTTATATTCCGGATCAATTCCTGTTAACTCATATAATTTTTTCGAAAAATTCTCATAGTAACTTGAAGCTAGTTTAGATAAATCATATATCTTTGGTTGGTAATTCCATGGCATCAATGGAAACAATATCCCAGCCCCAGCCCATGATGATTCTTTTCCAATTTCATGTTTATCTATCACTAGAACCTCGAAGCCACTTTCCTTTAATTTAATTGCAGTTAAACAACCTATGATTCCTCCGCCAATGATTGCAATTTTTTTACTCAACTATCTATTCACCAGTAATTGTAAATTTTTCAAATTCGGTTAAGTCTCTTGGTAACCCTAAAATCACGATTACATCACCGTCTTTGAGTTTTATATCTGACCTTGCTTCAATATCTTCAAGCATATTTGGTCTTCTTAAGTGCTGTATTTCAGTGTTAAATCTATCGAATGGTATTTCATTAATATATTTATTTAACAAATAAAAATTATTTTTAACCTCAATTGAGTGCAGCTGCAGTTGATCCTGACCTTGCATATCATCACTTGCCTCTGAAGAACCCATAAAATAACCTCTGAAGATTTTATACTTCTCATTTCTAAAAGCTCGGATCTTCTTTATTACCCTTGCTAGTGGGACATCCAATAAAACAAGCGCATGCGATGCCAGCATTAAGCTACTTTCTAAAACCTCTGGAACTACATCAGTTGCCCCAGCATCTTGAAGCTGTTGAATTGATGATTCGTCACGAGTTCTGACAATTACAGGTAAATCTGGGTATATATCACGAATTACATTTAATACTTTCAATGAAGATCTGTCGTCAGAGTAAGCTATAACTAGAGCTTTTGCTCTTTCAACCCCTGCTGCCCTTAAAACAACTCTTCTGCTAGCATCTCCATACATAACTTTTTCACCAGCATTTGCTGCATCATTCACTCGATTTAGATCCATGTCAATTGCGATAAATGAAATATTTTCTTCTTTCAGAAACCTTCCTAAGTACTGCCCCCCCCTTCCGTATCCACATATAATTACATGATTATTAAAATCTTCGCTGGAAGCTTCAATTTTATTGACTAGTTTTTCACTATTTCTTAAATATTCTTTTGATATATATCGAGCAATACGGCCATTAAAAGGAATAATTAATGAGGCAAATAACATTGACAATAAGCATACTGATAAAATAATTTGAAGTATATCGCCAGATATAAGGCCTTGTTCCTGTCCTAACGCAAGAATAACAAAGCTAAATTCGCCAGCTTGTCCTAATATGACTCCCGCTCTGATCCCAACCCCTAATTCATATTTAAATAGCCGAGCTAAAAAAGTTATGACTGTAGCCTTAAAAATTGTGTATGTGAAGAATATGAAGAATATTAAGGGGTAATATTCAACCAAAACGTCTAAATTAAGCATCATACCAATACTAATAAAGAAAAGTCCTAATAAAATATCTCTAAAAGATGCTATGTCGGACTCAACTTGATACCGGTACCTTGTTTCAGAAATTAACATACCAGCAAGAAATGCTCCTAAAGCATAAGATAATCCTGTCAATTTTGTTACATAAGCAAAGATAAGGGTAATCATTAGAACATTAAGTACAAATAATTCTCGTGATTTTTGCTTAGCGACTATTCCAAACCAGAAGTTCATCACGGGCTGCCCGACTCTAAAGAGAATAAAAAGTAAAACTATAATCTTGAAAAGTGATATCCATAATAAACTATATAAATCAATAACTTGAGAATTAAAAACTGGGATTAAAATCAGAACAAGGATTACAGCGATATCCTGAAACAATAAAATACCAATAGATAACTGGCCGTGTCGACTATTAAGATCTATTCTTTCCATTAATATTTTAGATACAATTGCGGTTGATGACATCGTCAAAGCTGAACCAATAATAAAAGCTTCTGCAAGATCTAACCCTAAAAAAGTTGAAAATACCATTGCTGTTAATAGAGTTATTGCAACTTGGGCTCCACCAAGTCCAAATAAAATATGTCTCATAGAGTTTAATTTAGGCAAACTAAACTCCAAGCCAATTGTAAACATAAGGAATACAATGCCAAATTCAACAAAATGTCTGCTTGATTCAGAATCAGGAAGTACACCAAGTGCATAAGGTCCCAGAATCAACCCTACGACAAAATAAGCTATCATGGGCGGTAATCTTAAATATCTAAATAAGGCAACCATGAGGACAGAGCTGACTAATAATAGAATAATTAGTTGAATTGATTCAAACATAAATTATAGGCATTTTCATATATAACTTTATTCTACTATCAAACCCTTTTATACTTATAATATAAATACATTTGAAGAAGGCTAATGGATAAAAACTCTAATCAAATTATAAGGCTTGCGCAAAAAGTTCTCGATATTGAATCTCAAGAAATTTTAATGGCAAGTAAGAATATTTCTAGTGGCTTTAGTGACGCAGTTAATGAAATTTTAAACTGCAAAGGAAGAATAGTTCTTAGTGGTATGGGGAAATCCGGTCATATCGCAAGAAAAATTGCTTCGACCTTTGCAAGCACAGGGACCCCAGCTTTTTTTATGCACCCTGGGGAAGCCAGTCATGGCGATTTAGGAATGATAACAAAAGATGATATCGTCATATTTTTTTCTAATTCGGGAAAAAGTGACGAACTAATATCAATCTTTCCCACCATCAAAAGAATTGGAGCTAAAATTATTGGTATATCTGGTAACTCTAGTTCCGAATTAGCAAATGAAAGTGATATACATATAAGTGCAGAAGTTTCTAAAGAAGCTTGTCCTCTGGGACTTGCTCCCACTGCAAGTACATCTGTTTCATTGGCTTTAGGCGATGCACTTGCAATTTGTGTCTTAGATCTGAGAGAATTTACTGCTAAAGATTTTGCCAATTCTCATCCTGGTGGAAGTTTAGGTAAAAATACATTTATTAAAGTAAAAGATGTTATGCGCGTAGGGGAAAAAATCCCTTCTATCAACGTCAAATCTTCACTTGAAGATGCAATAAAAGAGATAACAAATAAAGAATTAGGGTTTACAAGTATAGTAAATAATGAAGATAAACTTGTTGGTATCCTAACTGACGGTGATCTCAGAAGGGCAATACTAAATAAAAAAAATATCAATTCTTTAATTGAAGACTGTATGACTAAAAATCCTATTACTCTCAAAGGTTCTGAAATGGCTATTGAAGCAGTAAATATAATGGAGAAATTTAAGGTGAATTGTTTTCTTATTATTGATAAAGATGAAAAAGTAATTGGCACACTAAATTTAAATGATCTTTTTGATTCAAAAGTAATCTAGATGGCAAATAAACTTTCAACAATTTTTGTATTATTCTTTATTGTCATAATCACTTTTATTACTTACTGGCTAAAATTAGAAGTCGAAAAAGAGCTTTTAGTAAAAACTAATAATCACGCCAGTGGTCCTGAATTTTACCTAAAGAATTTTGAAAACGTACAAACCAAAAAGAATGGGGCTATTAAATTCACTATTAAGGCTAAAAATATGAAAGAGTTTAATTATGCTGAATATGCTTCCTTAAAAAAGCCACACTTTACTAGATATAAAAATAGCAGACCCTATTCCATCATAACTAGCAACAAAGGAAAAGTGATTAGCGGTGGTGAAAAATATTTATTTTCAGATAATGTTATTTTAACTAGAGTTAAAACGAATAAGAAAAGAGAAATGAAGCTTTTTACCGATGAATTAAATATATTGCCAGATATGGATATCGTTATAACTAAGAAGCCTGTAAAAATAATACAAGAGCCCAGTATAGAAATTTATGGTGTTGGTATGAAATATGACAATAAAGAAGGAATTGTAAAACTGCTAAGTAATGTTAAGGTTCATTATGATAACCCTAGACCAAATAAAAAAACTAACTAAATATAATTCTATTGTAGTCTTTATTTTTATAATTCTATTATTAGTATCTTCTTTTGCAATCTCTGAGCAAGCTGATAGAGATAAAGCGATTGAGATTGAATCAGATACAATGACAGTAGACGATGCGAAGTCTATTAGTATCTACAAAGGTGATGTAATCATGACTCAAGGAACATTAACCATTAAAGCAAGTGAACTAACTGTTAGGGAAGATAATCAGGGTTTTCAACATAGTACTGCGATTGGAAAGCCAACAACTTTTAAACAGAAAAGAGATGGTATTGATGAATACATTGAAGGACGAGCAGAAAGAATAGAATATGATGGGCATATGGACAAGGTTCATTTGTATAGTAAGGCATCGGTTCAAAGGGGAAACGATACTGTTTTTGGTGACTATATAATGTACGATACAAATGCTGAATTTGCTCAAGCATTATCTGGAAGTACTAAAGACGAAAATGGTAATAGTGTAAAAAAAGGTCGGACAAGGGTAATCATTAAACCAAAAAAAGAAAATTAAATAGTATGTCAGAATTAATTATTCAAAACATTAAAAAAACTTACAAAAAAAATTCTGTAGTTAAAGATATTTCACTTAGGATTTCAAGTGGAGAAGTTGTTGGTTTGTTAGGTCCTAATGGTGCTGGAAAAACGACATCATTCTATATGATTGTTGGTCTAATACCTTCAGAGCATGGAACAATTAAAATTGATAGTCATGATTTAACAAAAATGCCTATACATAATAGAGCAAAACTTGGAATTTCTTACCTCCCTCAGGAACCATCTATTTTCAGAAAAATGACGGTATCAGAAAATATATTAGCTATATTAGAATTAAATAAAAGACCAAAAAAAGAAAATGTTAAGAGGCTGGAGGTTCTATTAAATGAGCTAAGTATAAATCATATAAAAAATAATACTGCCATCAGTCTTTCAGGAGGGGAAAGAAGAAGAGTGGAAATAGCGAGGTGTCTCGCAACTAGTCCAAAATTTATATTACTAGACGAGCCTTTTGCAGGAATTGATCCTATTGCTGTTATTGATATACAAAAAATTATTCAACAGTTAGCATTAATGGATATTGGAGTTCTAATAACTGATCATAATGTTAGAGAAACCCTGGGAATTTGTGACAGGGCATACATTGTGAACCAAGGGAAAATTTTTGCATCAGGAAAGCCATCAGAGATCGTAATAGATCAAAATGTTAAAGACATATACCTCGGAAAGGACTTTACTCTATAAAAATATGAAGTTAAGCTTCAACCTCAAACTTTCTCAGTCTTTAAGGCTAACGCCTCTTTTACAGCAATCAATTAAGCTACTTCAAGCATCTCAATCTGAACTAAATCAATTAATAGAAGATTATATCAGTGACAACATATTTTTAGACTTCGAAGAGCCCCCAGCGAACAGTCTTATTAGTCAAACAAACTTTAATACACTGAAGGAAGTATCCTTTAATTATGACTATTCTTATGAATTGTTTAATACTGAAATTAAAAATCAAACATTAAAGGAGTATTTAATTGAAAATTTAAGTATTTTTTCATTTTCAGATAGAGATCAAATCATCTTCCTGATTTTGATTGACTCAATTAATGACGACGGATATTTAATTGAGTCATTAGAAAAAATTATAGCTAATATTCCTTTTGAAACTAAAATTAGAATCGAAGAATTAGAAAATATTTTAAAGCACATACAAAACTCTTCATCCCCAGGAATTGGTGCAAGAAGTTTATCAGAGTGTTTACTATTACAGCTAAAAATAATTAAGGGTGATGATAAATATATTAAACTTGCAATAGAAATTTCTACTAAATTTTTAAATTTGCTCGGGAGCAAGAGCTATACTATACTTAAAAAGAACCTAAATTGTAGTGAAGAAGAGCTAGAAGACGCAATAAAATTAATAAAAAGTCTAAATCCAAAACCGGGATTAATTTTTCAAAAAATTCAACCTCAAGATTATATCAAAACTGATATAAAAGTTGAAAAGTCAGATAATGTATGGGAAGTAAGCTTAAATGAAGATAATTTTTTAAAGCTTAAAATAAACGCAGACTATGAGAGTATGTTTAAAAAAGATTCAGTAAAATTTGATACGGATGTTAAAGATAAATATCAAGAGGCAAAATGGCTAATTAAAAGTCTTCGAGATAGATCCATAACGATTATTAGAGTTTCAAGAGCAGTTATGAGGAAACAACAAGAGTTTCTAGAGCATGGCAAGGAATCTTTAAAGCCATTGATTCTTAAAATTATTGCAGAAGAACTTGATTTACATGAATCTACTATATCAAGAGTTACAACAAATAAATTTATATCTACTCCTCATGGTATATTTGAACTTAAATATTTCTTTAGTTCTAAAATAAGGAATACAGATGGGGGTGAATTATCATCTAAAGCAATTCTTTTTAAGGTAAGCGAACTTATTAAGAATGAAAATTCAACCAAACCCTTTTCTGATAAAAAATTATCAACCCTTCTTAATAAAGAGGGGATTAAAGTTGCAAGGAGAACTATTACTAAATATAGAATTGCTTTAAAGATTCTTCCTTCTAACCAAAGAAAAATTATTTAATTAAGAGGTGCTTCATGAATTTAAATATTACTGGTAGACATTTAGAAATCACACCTGCAATCCAAGAGTATATTGAAAATAAATTTATTAAGATAAAGAACCATTTTAATGATGTCATAGATGCAAAATTTATTCTTAGCGTTGAGAAATTAAATAGCATTGTGGATGCAACCATTCATCTTCCACATCTTAATATTAATGCTAAATCAATTGATGAAGATATGTAT
The DNA here is from genome assembly GCA_964585105.1 of uncultured Methylobacillus sp. Classification (GTDB taxonomy): domain Bacteria; phylum Pseudomonadota; class Gammaproteobacteria; order Burkholderiales; family Methylophilaceae; genus BACL14. The sequence continues at coordinate 13,230 of CAZPCL010000001.1, read as the reverse complement.
AAAGCTATTGATTTGGCAATCAGTAAGATTGATAGGCAAGTAATTAAATACAAAGAGAAGCATAAAGATCATCATCAATCAGACGGCTCTATTAAGAATAAGCCAGCTGAATAAAACTTTTAATAAATATATAATGTAAATTTGATAGGTAAAAAATAATGATTGGTATTTTATTAGTTACTCATGGCAACATTGGAAAGTCTCTCCTCAATTGTGCCACTCATATACTGGATAACTCACCTTCTTCAGTTGACTGTTTACCAATCAACTCAAATAAAAATCTAGATAATTATAGCAATATTATCTCAAAAAAAATTAAAGACTTAGATACTGGTAATGGTGTATTAATACTGACAGATATTTATGGTGCAACACCCTGTAACCTATTAAATAAATTTACCAAGGAAAATGAAGTTGCAGTTCTCACCGGGGTCAATCTCCCAATGTTAATAGAAGCAATATCAGAGCGAAAAGATAATTTAAATGTCATAGTCAAAGATTCTATTGATTGCGCTATGAGAAATATAAAAAAGATATGATTTCTGAATGATAAAAAAAAAGATAAGAATTATAAATAAATTAGGGCTTCATGCAAGAGCATCGAGCAAGCTTACTCAATTAGCTTGTGAATTTAAATCAGAGATATTTTTAATTAAGGATAAAAATAAGGTTAATGCAAAAAGTATTATGGAGGTATTAATGTTAGCTGCAAGTAAAAATACAATTATTATATTAGAGGCTAATGGTGAAGACGAGAAGGAAGCTATAAAATCTATAGAAAGTCTATTTGTAAGCTACTTTGGTGAAGGTGAATAATGTCTTCCTTCAATATTCATGGAGTTTCTGTTTCAAATGGTATTGCTATTGGAAAAGCAAATCTAATATCTAACGCATTACTAGAAGTAGTTCGCTATGAAATTACCAATAGAGAAATTCCAAATGAAGTGAAAAGATTAACGAGAGCAATAAATGACGTAAGAAAAGATTTATTAAGAATTAAAAAACAATTACAAAAAGATTCCTCAGAGGAATTTTCAGCTTTTATTGATACTCATCTAATGATACTGGCTGATAAAAATTTTTCAGAAAAGCCTAAAATTATTATTAAAGAAGATAGCTGTAATGCAGAGTGGGCCTTAAAAAAACAAATGGATTTATTTGTTAACAAATTTGAAAAAATTAAAGATGAATATATCAAGGAAAGAAAAAATGATGTTATTCAAGTTGTTGAAAGAATACTCAAGGTTTTACTCGGCCACCCGAGACAAGTAAATCAAGTCAATAATGAAAGCTCAGCAATTTTAGTTGCTCATGATATATCACCAGCAGATGCTCTTCAGTTCAAGAAACATCAATACGTAGCATTCCTAACAGATATGGGTGGATCAACATCTCATACTGCGATTCTTGCCAGGAGCCTTAATATCCCTTCAATAGTTGCCCTTCAAAATGCCAGAAGTCTTATTAAGAACAATGAACAAATTATCGTTGATGGGAATCAAGGTATTGTTATAGTAAATCCTTCAAAAGATATTTTAGAAGAGTACCTGGTGCGTCAAAATCTTTGGGGAATCGAACAAAAAAAACTTTCCAAGATTAAAAATATAAAATGTAAAACATTAAATAATGAGAATATTGAATTATTAGCAAACATTGAAGTTCCTAGCGATATTAAGTCTGTTAAAGAAAATGGAGCGTCGGGTATTGGGCTCTTTAGAACTGAGTTTTTATTTATGAATAGAAAAGAGTTACCGAATGAAGAAGAGCAATTTGAAATATACAAATCAGTTGTTAAATCTATGAGTGGTAAAACTGTTGTAATAAGAACTCTGGATTCTGGAGCTGACAAACTAACTTCGGCTGACACAACGATTAGCTCTAATCCTGCACTAGGTCTCAGAGCAATTAGGTTATGCCTATCTGAACCTCAATTATTTAATATCCAGCTACGTGCAATATTAAGAGCATCTCATTATGGCAAAATTAAAATTTTAATTCCAATGCTTTCATCCTTATCAGAGCTTAGACAAACTAAATTGCTGATTGAAAGGGCAAAAAAATCCTTAAGAAATAAAAAAATTCCTTACGATAGGTATATTAAGATTGGAGGGATGATAGAAGTTCCAGCAGTCGCTATCAACGCTGAAGCATTTGCTCAAGAATTAGATTTTCTGTCAATTGGAACAAATGATCTGATCCAATATACGCTCGCAATTGATAGAACTGATGATAGAGTCTCGCATTTATATAACTCGCTCCATCCAGCAATTTTAAAATTGATAAATGTAACTATCAAAGCAGGAAATAAATACAACAAAGAGGTTTCGATTTGTGGTGAAATGGCTGGTGATTCAAAACTAACTAAATTACTACTTGGTATGGGATTAAAACATTTTTCAATGCATCCATCTAGAATATTAAGTGTAAAAAAACAAGTTCTAAACTCTAATACACAGAAATTAGCTTCATTATCAAGCAAAGTATTAAAAACAAAAGAATCAGAAATTATAGAAACTTTAATTCACAAAATTAATCAACAATAAATAAACTTTGGAGAATTCATTATTACTAATCCACTATTAAATAGAAATGGTATGCCCTTATTCAAACAAATTAAAGTTGAGCATGTATCTTCTGCGTTAAATAAAGTTTTAAATGAAAATAAATGTTTAGTAAAAAAAATTGAGTCTAGTAAATTAAAACCAAATTGGGAAAACTTTGTAAGTCCACTCCAAAAAGTTAACGAGAAATTAAGTCGAGTTTGGTCTCAAATAAACCACTTAAATTCTGTTATGAATAGTGATAAATTAAGAGTTGTTTATAATAAAAATCTTAATAAAATTACAAAATATCATTCTGAGCTATCCCAAAATGAAATCATTTATAAAAAATTTAAAAAAATTCGAACTAGTAAAGATTTTGTAAAACTTACAAATCCACAAAAAAAAATTATTACTGATGAAATTACTGGATTTGAGTTAGGTGGTGTAGGTCTTAATAATAATAAAAAAATTGAATTTAAAAAAATCTTAGCTAAGCTTTCAAAACTAAGTTCGAGTTTTGAGGAAAACTTATTGGATTCAGTAAACAACTATTCCTTGATAATTACAGATAAGAAAAAATTAAAGGGGATACCTAAAGATGTCATAGAAAAAGCAAGAAATGATGCAAAAATTCAAAAAAAAACTGGGTGGTCTTTTAGTCTAGATTTTCCATCTTATTTACCATTGATGCAATATGCAGATAACAGAGAGTTAAGAAAAGAAATATATTATGCCTATGCCACTAAAGCCTCTGACCTAAGTGACAAAGCTACGGATAATACTAAAAATATTAACAATATCTTATTAAACAAAAAAAAATTATCTAATCTTTTAAATTTTCCAAACTACGCTTCAATGGCCTTAGAAACTAAAATGGCTAAATCTAGTGATGAAGTAATTACATTTCTTGAGGATCTTGCTTCTAAAGCTAAAAATTTTGCAGAGAATGATATGGCTGATATTAAGGAATATGGACTTAAATTTAATATTAAGAATATTGAAGCATGGGATATAGCTTATTTTTCTGAAAAATTAAAAGAGGCCCGCTTTGATTATTCTGACCAAGAAATTAAAAATTATTTTCCGGCTTCCAAGGTCATCGAAGGTTTATTTAAGGTAGTTGAAAATATCTATGGGATTTTTATTAATGAAGAAGCTACCGAAGTCTGGCATCAAGATGTTAAATTTTATAGAATTGAGAATAATTCTGATGAGTTAATTGGTTATTTTTATCTTGACCTCTATGCACGTAAAAATAAGAGAGGAGGTGCATGGATGGATGAAGCAATTTCTAAATTTAAATTTCCAGACGATGAATCCCTTCCTGTTGCTTATTTAACATGTAATTTTTCACAACCAATTAATAATAATACATCATTACTTACGCACGACGAAGTCATCACACTTTTTCATGAGTTTGGACATGGGCTCCATCACCTCCTCACAGAAATTGATGATTATGGAGTTTCTGGAATTCAAGGTGTTGAATGGGATGCAGTCGAGTTACCAAGTCAATTTATGGAAAATTTTTGTTGGGAATGGTTAGTGATTAAAAATATGACTGAGCATGTTAAGACAAAAAAACAAATGCCAAAAATATTATTTAATAAACTTCTAAAGTCAAAAAATTTCCAATCTGGTATGCAAACAACCAGGCAAGTTGAATTTGCTCTCTTTGATATAAAACTTCATAGTGATTACAATCCAAATCAAAAAAATTTTCTTGATTTACTTACAGACGTTCGTGAGCAAGTTGCTGTTGTGAAACCACCGAGTTGGAATCGTTTTCCACATAGTTTTTCTCATATTTTTGCTGGTGGTTATGCTGCTGGATATTATAGCTATAAATGGGCTGAAGTTTTATCTGCTGATGCCTTCAGTCTATTTGAAGAAATTGGTATTCTTTCAGCAGAAGCCGGAATGAAATTTAGAAATGAAATTTTATCGAAAGGCGGATCAAGGCCTGCTATTGAATCATTTACAAAGTTTAGAGGGCGTAAACCAAGTATTGATGCTCTTCTAAGACATCAAGGACTTTTATAATGAAAATCGCAACATGGAATGTAAACTCGTTGAAGGTTCGTTTCCCGCATGTAGTTGATTGGTTAAAAAAGAATAACCCTGATGTACTTTGCCTTCAGGAAACAAAACAAACTAACGATATGTTTCCACACGAGAATTTTAAATCCTTAGGTTGGCATTCTTATCATAATGGTCAGAAAACTTATAATGGCGTGGCAATAATTAGTAAAAAACCATTATCTGATATTTCATCAAATATACCTAACTATGATGATATTCAAAAAAGAGTGATAACTGGAACATTCCAAGACAATCAGAATCGTAATATCAAAATAATTTCTGCGTACATTCCTAACGGACAATCACTAGACTCTGAAAAATTTATTTATAAGAAATTATGGTTAGATAGCCTCTATAAATGGTTAATTGATTTACATAAAGAATATAATCACATTGTGTTAACTGGTGACTTTAATATTGCGCCTGATGATATTGATTGTCATGATCCAACTGTCTGGGAAGGTAAGAATCTAGTCTCTGATATTGAAAGGCAATATTTTAATAAAATCATAAGTAGTGGATTTATAGATTCTTTTCGTCATTTAAATCCTTCAGCTAATGATTTTTCTTGGTGGGATTACAGAATTCCCCTAAAACGTAATTTAGGTATGAGAATTGACCATATTCTTATAACAACTTCCTTATTAAAGGGCCTACAGAAATCTTACATTGACAAGAAGCCAAGAGAATTTGAGAGGCCATCGGATCATACCCCTGTAGTATCTGAGTTTTGATAATTATTTTATTTTGATCCCGAGTGATTTAAGTTTTCTATACAAATGCGTTCTTTCGACCGCAGATTTCCTAGCTAACTCTGAAACTGATAATTTTTTGTCCATATAAAACTTAAAATACAGTTTTTCAAACTCTTCCCTAGCCTCTTTTAATGTTTGATTAAATATTTTCTCATCGTCAAAGATACTATTTCCTTGTGAATCTTTATTATGAGTATCTTTACTATTAAATCTTTTTAAATAACCCTCAACATCATTAGCTGATATTTTTTGACCTTCAGATACTTTAATCAAATTGAATACAATATCATCTAGGATATCAATATTATCAATATGATTTGAAATTCTTAATAAGTTTAATGCTGCAATCTCAAATTCTTTATATCCTAGGTGCTTATTCATTGATAAATAAAAATTAAGTATTGCTAATGAAAAATCTGGAATTAATTCTTTATTCTTTGAAAAGTCTGGCGTGTATAAAATAATTTCTTTCGATATTTTTCTGCTAGTTGAAATCTTCTCTACATCATCATCAATAAATATAATTTTTATTTCTTTATAATTATTAAACTCTAGATATTTTTCTATTGTATTTTTTTTTAATACATCAAATTTAGAAAAGTTCTTAAATAATATTGCACTACAACCTTTTTCAGCAGCTTTATTAATAAAATTATCTTTAATTTTTGAATTTTCATCAATCAGTAAGTAATTGGTCCCTACAAGATTATTGACGCATATATTAATAAAATTGCCTTCTGATCCGTTGATATAAATTAAATTAGTGCTTTTCAGATTTATTAATTTTTGTCTAAATTGAGTAACCCAATTAAGTTGTGAGCTATTTAAAAAGTTATGATCAATTCTAATTACATGTATTTCTTTTTTAAGTGCTGAGTTTATTGTATTTAATAACTTTTGAAGTGAAATTGGTTTTTCAAGAAAGTCATATGCCCCTATTCTAGTGGCTTCGACTGCTGTGTCGATTGTTCCATGTCCTGACATCATTAATACAGGACAATTTATTTTATTTGCTTTAGCCCACTCCTTAAGCAATGTAATCCCGTCACAGTCCGGCATCCAAATATCCAGTAGAATTAATCCAATATTTTCCTTATCTTTTATTTTTCTTGCATCCATTGCATTTTTTGCTAAAAATATTTTATATCCTTCATCTTCAAGGATATCTCTTAATGATTCCCTTATATCTTGTTCGTCATCAACCACTAAAATATTTATTTTTGTCATACTTTATTTTTCTCTGATTTTAAGATTTATAGTAACTCTGGTCCCAGAGTTTTTAATTCTATCAATGGTAATTTTACCTTCATGCTCTTCAATAATTTTATGCACTATCGCAAGCCCTAAGCCAGTTCCAGTTTTTTTTGATGTTACATATGGTTCGAATATCCTTCCAATAATCATATCTGGAATTCCAATACCATTATCTTCAACTGTTAACTCAATCTTGTTACCTTTATTTTTTATCGATATAATTATTTTTTTATTTTTTATTCCTTTTAAAGCATCTTGAGAATTTTCTAATAAATTTATTATTACTTGTCTTAGCTTATTCTGATCTGCGTATATAATTGGTATTTTTTTATCTTTCTTTATTTTAATAATTTCTTCAATCTCGTATAACGTTACTACTTCATCAATTAGTTTGTCAATTTGAACAGTATCTTTCTGTATTTTAGGGGGTCTTGCGTATTCTGCAAATTCATTAACCATTATTTTTAATGCATTTACCTGATTTACAATTGTACTAGTTGATTTTTCAAGTATTTCTGAATCTTCTTTATTTAATTTATTCTTAAATTTATGCTGAATTCGTTCTGCTGATAATTGTATTGGTGTCAGTGGATTTTTTATTTCGTGCGCTAATCTTCTTGCTATCTCTCCCCACGCTCTATGCCTTTGTGCTTGTGTAACTTCAGATATGTCATCAATAACTAGTACATATGACTTGTCTTCATTATCTTTTATTGTGGTTATTTGTAGCATAATCGTTCTTTCTTGTTGGCCCTCACTATTTAATTTAAATTCTTGGCTTTCCTCTTTTTTATCCTTCTTACTATTATCTATATAAGACTCAACAAATTCATTCATTGGTTTAAATAATGAATATTTATCTACTACCTCACTCATTGGCTTGTTTCTCATATCGCGGCTTTTAACCTTAAATATCTTCGATGCCGCAATATTGTTCAAACGAATTATTTTTTTCCCGTCTATAACAATGACTCCTGTTGTTAAATGAGCCAATATTGTTTCGAGAAATGTTCTAGCGACTTCCAGTCTTTCCCTATCTTTTTCTGAGCTGTTTGTAGCATCTTCTAATTGAGCCATCATGCTGTTAAAAGAACTTATTAAAACCCCTATTTCATCCTTACCTTGCTTTGAGATAATTTTTTTATAGTTACCTTTTGAAATCTGTCTTGTTGCATCAGCAAGCATTGCTAGAGGAGATGAGAATCTTCTACTAATTACAAAAGATGCTGATACAGATGATAATAATGCTAATAGTAGGACTAGCGTCAACGTTAATATATAGATAATTTTTAACGAATTCCGACTATACGTAAGCTGTTGGTAATCACCATAAACTGACTCAACAGACAATGCTAAATTTGCTATGGAAGGGGGTATTGGTTGAGTTAATTGGAGAATTAGTGTTTTAGAATTTATGTTTTTAGGTAGAATTGGTGTAAATGTTTTTAAAAATATCTGCTCTCCATCTTTTTCTTCAATCCTTCCAAAGAAATTCCTGCCTCCTTTTTCTAAATCTTCGATATTAGGAATTGGTGGTATTAAATTACTTTTCTCACTTGAAACCTCAACGATTATCGAATTCTGATCAAAAATGACTGCATCTTCTATTCTAAATTTTTCCCTCAGATCAGTTAAAACGCTATTTCTTTGTTCTGGATTCACATTGCTAATAGAATATGCAATACTTTTACCTTTTAACTCTATATCTTTCATCAATATATCAATAGTTTTTTGTCCTAAAGTTAAGCCACCCTCTAATGCTGATTCAACTTTGACATCAAACCAGGATTCAATTGATTTCGTTAGAAAATTTACTGATACTAAATACACAATTAATACTGGAACTATACCCATTAGTGCAAAAGACATAACCAATCTTAATGTTAGCCTACTTCCTGTAATTTCTTTCTTAACACTTTGAAGTAAACGAAAAATCTGGAATCCTATCAATATAATTAATGAGCATATAAATAAAATATTTAGTCCCAATAGAATCCTGAATGAGTCGCTTGAAATTAAATCTGAATTTGAAATTGCTTTTGCTAGCAAGATAAGCAATGAAATTCCAATAAATGAGACAATTGTTATTATATATTTCAATTTAATTTTCCAAGTTTATGTATTTTCTTCTCAGAGCTCATGTTCCAGGTAGTATCAAAGTAGTTTACTTGTAAGGGCTTTGGTAATTTTTTTTTGTCTAGTGATATATTAAGCCATAACTCATAATTTTGATTATTGGCAGCTGTAAATCGAAACCCCTCTACTTTAGATAACTTTTCAAATGCATCTAATATATTTTGATATTCGTGTATTTCTCCATTGATATCTGTAGTCTTATAAATTTCCCTTAACGCCTTAAACTCAATTTGATAATACCTTATTTCTTTCTTTATTATCTTTGTGGGCCAGATTTCGTTTGTTTCAGCTACTCTCAATTCTACTTTGAATACTAATGGGATACCTTTATCTATTGCATTTATTATCAGGTTGCTAAAGTTTATTTCTTGATTAAAGCTTATTGAATAATCAGGCATCTTATATTTATTTATATTATCTTTTTTACTAACAACCATATTTTTAATCACTATCTTTCCATCAGGTAGGGAATATAAATTCATTAAGATTAATGAGAGTAATGCTAATAATATAATTAAACTAATTCTTTTGAAGTAGCGCATAAAATAAACCGTCATGATTTTTTGATGGCAATACTTGATTTTTTGTATGCTCTACATTTGGAGGAAATATGATATCTAGCTCATTAATATTTTTTGAATCTTTCTTAAACCTTTCAATAACTTCACTATTTTCCTCTTCGAATATTGAACAAGTTACATATAATAATTTACCTTTATTTTTTAACATAGGCCATGTAGACCTTAATAGCTCTAACTGATTTTCTCCAAAGCTTCCAAAATCATCTATTCTTCTAAGCCACTTTATATCGACATGCCTTCTTACTATTCCTGATGATGAGCATGGTACATCTAATAATATTCGATCAAAAGGAATTTTATCCCACCATTCGTTTACAAGACCTATTTTTTCATTTCGAATCACTGCCTTTAAACCTTGGCGGCTAATATTTTCTTGAATTTTAATTATTCTTTTTTTATTACTCTCTATTGCCAATAGTTGAATTGAGTTTAGCTCCAGCATATGACATGCTTTTCCCCCTGGTGCAGAGCAAGCATCCAATACTATTTGGCCATCTTCTAAATCAATTATATGGGCTGCTAATTGTGCTCCAAAATCTTGAACAGAAACTTTACCCTCTAAAAATCCTGGTATCTTGTCAACTCCCATTGGTGTCTTTAAAATCACGCCTTCAGCGCCTATCAAGCTATGCTCTATAGCATGACTCGCTAATATTCTTGAATATTCCTTAACTCTAATATTTTTAATATTAACTCTTAGGACTAATGGTGGGCGTGTATTTCCAATATCTAAAATATCCTTCCATTTTTTTGGATATTGATTTTTTACTTTATTAATCCACCAATTAGGATAATTAAATACAGCAGATTCATGTTCTTTTGCTTCATCCTCGAGAGTATCCTTATTCCTTAAAAAATTTCTTAGCACCGCATTTATAAAAGCACTTTTCTTATGATCAATTTTTTTTGCTGCATCAACTGCTTGATTTACTAACGTGAAATTATTTGATCTTTCATGACTTATTTGAAAAAGAACTATGTGAAGGAGGGCTTCTAAACATGGGTTATCAATTTTCTTGGGAACCAATTTTTTAATATAAAAACGTGACATACCTAATTCTCTTATTGCCCCATAAACCATATCTTTAATTTGTGGTAGATTTTCAGACTCATTAGAATTAAATTTCCTAAAAATTAATTCAAAGCTTTTATCTAGATTCTTCCCCAGAAGAACCTGCTCTAAAACATGAGCTGATAGCCATTGTGAGTGATTCATCATAAAAATATTTCGCCCCCATTAATCTTATTGGCGACGATAAATTCCTTAGCACTCATTTTTCTTTTTCCTTCTAGTTGAATTTCTTTAACTTCAATTGATCCATCTTTAGTTCCAATATATAGATTATTTTTTTCGGTATTAACATATATTCGACCGGGCTCACTTTTCTTAAATTTGTTTATGATTTTAGCCCTCCATATCTTCAATATCTTTCCATTAAAATTACAAAATACTCCTGGAAACGGATTAAAGGCATTGATTTTCCGCACTATTATTTCTGACGATACATCTTTCCAATCTACTCTTGCCTCTATCTTGGTAATCTTGTCTGCATAGGTTACCATTTTTTCATTTTGCTGAATGGGCTTTAGATCTCTATTTTCACTCAGATCATTAAGAACTTTTACCATTAACTCAGCACCTATTTTTGATATTAAGTTTGTCATATCACCAGTGGTTGAATTCTCGTCCAAATCTATTTTTTCACTTCTTACTATATCTCCTGCATCTAATTTTGGAATTACAGACATTATAGTAACTCCGATTTCTTTATCTCCAGATTCAATTGCTCTATGAATTGGTGCTGCCCCCCTCCATGCTGGAAGAAGTGAAGCATGAACGTTATATGATCCTTTGGTAAATATATTTAAGATGTCACTTGGAATAATTAACCCGTATGCGGCAACTATTAATATATCTGCTTTTTCTGTTTTTAATCTTTGGTAAACATCATAATGCCTTAGGTTATTTGGCTGATAAATAGGAATACTTAGCTCAGTTGCTTTCTGTTTGATTGGACTCGCTTTTACATTCATTCCTCTGCCTGATTTTCTATCAGGCTGAGTAAGTACTAACGAAACTTCATACCCTTCTTGATAAATTCTACTTAGGGTTGGGACAGAAAATTCTGGCGTTCCTGCAAAAATAAGTTTAAGTTTTTTATTTGTCATACTTTCAATTAGGTTGCTTCAAATTTCTTATTTTTTTTAATCATTTTTGTTTTTATTCTACTTTTTTTAAGTGGCGATAGGTATTCTACAAAAACTTTTCCCACTAAGTGGTCCATCTCATGCTGAATACAAATTGATAATTTTCCATCTGCTACGAATTCGATTAGATTCCCCTCTATATTCAAGGCTCTAATACCTATTTCGGATGCCCTTTTTACTGTTTCATAAATACCAGGCACTGATAAGCATCCCTCTTGTGATTCTTGCTGCCCATCCGAACTAACAATCTCTGGATTTATTAAAACGAGTAAATCATCTTTTTTTTCTGAGATATCAATAATAATAATTTTCTTATGATAATTTACTTGGGTGGCAGACAATCCAATACCAGGTGCTGCGTACATTGTCTCTGTCATATCTCTAACAATTGATATGATCTCACTATTAATTTCATCCACAATACTAGCAACTTTATGTAAGCGTGGGTCTGGGTAATTTAATATGTCTAAAATTGTCATATGTATTGATTATTTAATTATTAACTGTTAAATTAATTTAATTGAATACTATAAAAAATTTAATAAACTAATTATACTGCCTAGTGTCATATTTTCTCTTGTCATTGCAAAAAAATTTTTAATTTTCTATCCAAAACCAAAGAATGTAAGGATTTATTATGTTTGATTTGCTTATTTACATGTTTGAAAATTACTTAAGTTCTAAAAATAATTTAGATTTTGATAATATGACTTTAGAGCTCGAAGCTGCTGGATTTAATAATAAAGATATTGAAAGTGCTTTAGATTGGTTTACAGAGCTGAAAGAGATGTCCATTAAAATACCTCGATTTCACTCCTTAATATCAAATAACAAATTAAGAGTTTTCACTCAAAAAGAAAAAGAAAAATTTTCTCTGGATGGTCTTGGTTTTATTTTGTTTCTAGAGCAAGCTAATGTCTTGAATTCTGATGAAAGAGAAATTATTATTGATCGTGCTATGGCTCTGAACCAAAACATAATCAACATTGATGAAGTACGTTGGATTGTGATGATGACTTTGTGGAATAATGGCCGAGAAAATGACTATCTTTTTGTTGAAGATGCTCTGTATCAAACTGAGCAATTAATACTTCATTAGTTATTAATATTATTAATAATTTTTGAAACAATTTTTGATTCATTTAATGTGTAAAAATGAATACCTGGAACTCCATATTGAATTAATGTCTCACATAATTCAGAAATAACATCTACGCCATAATCTCTTAATGATTGAATATCGTCGTCATAATCTTCAAGTTTCAACCTTAACCACCTAGGTATTTCTGCCCCGCAATTTGATGAAAACCTTGAAAGTTGCTTGATATTATAGATAGGCATAATCCCAGGAATAATAGGTACTGATATAGATTTTTTCTGACATTCCTCTAAAAATCTAAAATAAGCATCCGCATTAAAAAAAAACTGCGTAATTGCTGAATTTGCTCCAGCATCTATTTTTCTTTTAAAATTATTCAAATCATCACTTGTAGACTCAGCTTCTGGGTGATATTCAGGGTATGCACCAGCTTGAATATGAAAATATTCTCCTGTTTCCTCCCTTATAAATGAGATTAATTCATTAGCATATTTAAAATCTCCATGACTTATTGCTCCTGATGGGTTATCTCCTCTTAGAGCAATTAAATGTTTAATATCATGGCTCTTATA